>WLKU01000028.1 GCA_009701105.1 Actinomycetota bacterium
AAACTTGTTGAAGACTTACTCGCGCAAATGGCGTAACTCGTATAACTTGCGTTACGCGAAAGCAGCGAAAAGTTCGCTGATTGCTTTTGCCTGACCACCAGAGGTAGACGACATCACTGCAATTGGCAAAACGCCCGCGTTGGCCCATGCTGCAAATTGTTCGCGCACTTGAGTAGCTGAACCAGAGACGGTGCAGTCGCGTAGCCATGAGTCGCTCATTGTGGCTTGCAATGTTTGTGCCATTGACTCTTTGGGAGTCGTTGCGAGTACATGCTCGATTGCGTCCATTTCGTCGACGTAACCAGCGTTTCGCCAATAGTTGCGATAGTTGGGGAGCGAGACATAACCCGTCAACGTCTTACGATGTAGAGCCAACGCCGCGTCGATGTCGTCGCTGATGATGGTTGGAACCATGTTGGACATGAAGAAGGTTGATTGTTTGTCGGTGGGGAGAAGTGCAACTTGGCGCCCAATATCGCGCAAGGAGGCGTTCGCCCAAATAGCGCCTTCAGAGATTTGGTGTGAGAGTGCGAGCATTTTGTCCCGCAGTGTCGCTAGATAAATCGGTGGGAGTTCTCCAGAGAATTTTTCATTTGCGCGCATCGCTGCAACGTAATTGGCGATGTCGCTCAGTGGCTTGCCGGTTTCAACTCCGAGACGCTGCACCACTGGCCCGTGACTTACTCCAATGCCGAGTCCAAATCGACCACGAGATATTTCGTGAATGTGTGCTGCAGTATTTGCTGTCTCGACAGGATGGCTGTAATACATCGGTTGTATCGATGTCCAGAAATGAATGGTGTTTGTGGCGTGGGCGAGTGAAGTGCACAGCGCCATGGTTCCGCCGAGACTTGGGCAGGCAAGACCTTCAAAGCCGAGTTGTTCGGCTTGTTGTGCCAACTCCAATATTGCATTGCGCTTAGTGGGCGATGCGACGATCGAAATTGCTGGCTTGGAATACGGGTTTGTCGGGAATTGCGTCATAGTCTCACTGCTTTCGTACTGACTGTGTTTGTTCAGTTATGTTTCGTTGTGTTTTTATATGTTTTCATATGTTTTCGGCTAAACAGCTTCTAGACGGTCTACCGTATATGGCGTGAACATGTTGCGGGTTGCAATGGTCAGTCCCTACAGCGTGTCAGTTCCGGGCGGAGTGCAAGCCCAAGTCATGGGTTTAGCGCGCGAACTTCGCCGCATCGGCCACGAAGTGCGAGTGCTTGCGCCATGTGATGGTCCGCCTCCTGAGCCATTTGTGACACCGTTGGGTCAGAGCCTGCCAACTTCAGCCAACGGATCCGTTGCACCGCTCGCGCCAGACCCATCAGCAGCATTGCGCACGATTCGCGCTCTTAATGATGAGGCCTTCGATGTTATTCATCTACACGAACCCATCGTCCCTGGTCCTACAGTCACGAGCTTGTTGTTGCGGCTCGCGCCGACGGTGGGAACATTTCATGCCGCTGGCGATTCATCGTCGTATCGGGTGCTCAACAAAACCGCGCGTTGGGCTGCCAACCACTTGAGTGCGCGCGTTGCGGTGTCTGAAGCCGCGAAGGAACTTGCATCGAGATATCTCGATGGTGACTATCAGGTGCTGTTCAATGGCATTGAAACTTCTCGCTATTTAAAAATTGGTGCGCAACGCGAGACTCAACCAACTATTTTTTTCTGTGGGCGTTTTGAGCCACGCAAAGGACTTGAGGTGTTGCTTGGTGCGATGAAGCACTTGCCGCACAACTTTGCACTGTGGATAGCAGCAGATGGTCCTGGCATAGACGAGATGCACAGGCTGTATGAAAACGATCATCGCATTTCGTGGCTTGGCCGAATTACCGAAACAGACAAGCTCGATCGACTATCGCGCTGCACTGTGTTTTGTGCGCCATCATTGCGCGGTGAATCCTTCGGCATAGTTCTACTTGAGGCAATGGCTGCAGCGGTTCCACTTGTGACCACCGATATTGATGGGTACCGAAATGTTGCAACGCACGAGGTGAATGCATTGCTCGTTGCTCCGGGTGACGAGGAGCAATTAGCAAGTTCGATTACTCGGATCGTTGACGACACAAATTTGTCGCAGCGTTTGGTGGCTGGTGGTCTGAAGCGTGCAGAGGATTTTTCGATGCAACGACTTGCTACCGAATACGTAGCAATCTACGAGAGACTCTTGGCGGCGGAAAAGAATAATGAAATCGTGGTGCAACCAAACAAACTTCTTTCAATGTTTGAACACCGCGTGCTCCGCCGACCACAAGTTGACCCAAATTGATACGAACATGTCAAGACGCGGTATCGCGAGACTGAACTAGACTGAGCAATATGAACATTCTTGTTGTATTGATCGTTGTTGCAGCCCTGTTGCTGGCATTGGTGCTGCTGTATAACTCGCTCATTGGTCGCCGCAACGAAGTCGACAACGCATGGTCGCAAATTGATGTGCAACTTAAGCGCCGACTTGACCTCATTCCAAACTTGGTCGAGACCGTCAAGGGATATGCATCCCATGAGAAAGCAACACTTGACGCTGTGATCCAAGCGCGGAATTCGGCGATTGGTGCCACGTCTTCGCCGAATGCCCAAGCAGCAGCCGACTCGGCGGTCACCGGGGCACTGCGTCAGTTGTTTGCACTTTCAGAGGCCTACCCAGACCTCAAGGCCAATCAAGGTTTTGTTTCGCTACAAGAAGAACTCTCCAATACCGAGAGTCGCATTGCTTATGCACGACAGTTTTATGGCGATGCTGTGCTGTCGTACAACACGGCAATACAAAAGTTTCCTGCATCTCTCGTTGCTGGTTCGTTCAAGTTCACTCAGCGTGAATATTTTGAAGCCGAAGTTGCTGCGCGTACCACACCCGAAGTTAAGTTTTAGTTAGATCGGAAGTCAAAAGTTTCATGAATGACCTCATCGCGTCGAATAAGCGACGCACATTTTTCTTACTCACCGGATTTATTGTCATCACTGTGTTGGTTGGCATGGCTGTTGGTGTGCTCATCGGCAACGGAGCCACAGGGACGGTTATCGCGCTGGTGTTCTCGGCCGTGTTTGCTTTTGGCTCTTATTGGAAATCAGATTCTGTGGCATTAACTGTGAGTCGCGCAGTGCCAGCCGACCCTGTCGAGTTTCGTCGCTTGCACAACCTCGTTGAAGGCTTGTGTATCGCAAGCGGATTACCAAAGCCGCGCGTATTTGTGATTCGCGATGATGCGCCTAACGCGTTTGCAACTGGACGAAACCCCAAGCATGCTGCAATCGCAGTCACGACTGGTTTGCTCGAAAAGATGAATCGTGTTGAGTTGGAAGGCGTTGTTGCCCACGAACTCTCACATATTAAGAATTACGACATTTTGGTGAGCACATTAGCGGTCACACTGGTTGGCACGATTGCTCTCATCACCGACATCACTATTCGCATGATGTGGTGGAACGGTGGGCGAGTGAGTCGTGGCAATGACCGCCGCGACAGCACCAATCCACTTGCATTTGTTGGCATTGCCTTGTTGATACTCGCACCGATCTTGGCCAAGATTATGCAGGCCGCGGTTAGTCGAAGGCGCGAAACGCTGGCTGATGTCTCGGCATGCAAAATGACCAGATATCCGCCAGGGCTCATCTCGGCGCTTGAAAAACTTCAGGCTGATAGCACCGTCACTCATTCGGCCAGCATGGCAACGGCTCATATGTGGATTGAGCAGCCGATGTCCGGAGTGAATGACGCAGGTCGACTGGGTATGTGGCATAAACTTTTCAATACGCATCCCCCATTAGCAGAAAGAATTGCGCTGCTCAGAGAGATCTAACCATGAAAAATCGCACACTGTTATTCGGTTCAATCGTTACAGTTTCGTTGTTGGCGCTGGCTGCCTGTGGTGGTTCATCGGGATCTTCAAGTTCGGGTGATACTGCTGTAGTCGACACCACTGTTGTTACAGAGACCACGATTCCAGAGATCGTCAACCCGCTAACGGGTTTGCCAAATACTGATCCATCTACGCTGACTCGCCCTGCGATGGTTGTAAAAATCGACAACCACCCATCTGCTCGTCCGCAAATGGGAATTAATCAGGCAGATATTATTTTCGAAGAGAACGTTGAGAAACTCACTCGATTGGCTGCTGTATTTCAAAGCGAAGGTTCAGATCCTGTTGGTCCAATTCGTAGCGGTCGCTTTCAAGACATCAACTTGTTGAGCTCGCTGATTAAGCCGTTGTTTGTGTGGAGCGGTGGCAACGAACAGGTTTCATCCGCGATCAAAAAATCTGATCTCGTTGACTTGAGTTACACGGTGGCAAACAAAGACGGTGGCTTTGCTCGCGACAGTGATCGCTCAGCACCACACAACTTGATTGCGGAGACTACAAAGTTGTGGACATTGAGCCCAGAGGGTTCGACTGCGCCACCTGCACAGTTTTCATATCGTTCTGCAAGTGATGTAGCCCCAGCAACTGCAAAGCCAACTGCCGGTGTGAAAGTTTCCATGGACGGTGTGAAAGTGCAATGGGACTGGGATGCAACCACCGGAGAATTCTTACGACTGCAAGACAACACGCCAGACGTTGATACGGCAGACGTTCAACTCGCCGTGCCAAACGTGATTGTT
Organism: Actinomycetota bacterium; assembly: GCA_009701105.1. Next base: position 4,601 of record WLKU01000028.1, read on the forward strand.
CTCGAAGTTGAATACTCCAATCAGTACAGCCCGACATCCAAGACACTCGGTAGTGGAAAAGCGTATGTGTTCACTAACGGCACGTTGATTGAGGGCACATGGGAGCGAGCCGTTCGTTTGGCTCCGTTCTTGCTCAAAGATTCGAGCGGGGCAGTGATCAAACTCACTCCTGGCCAGACCTTTGTTGAAGTGGCCCGTGCAGCAAAAACTGCCGTGGTGCCTGTGGGCACAAGCCCAGACGACGTGAAGTTTCTCTAAGAAAACTGTCACAAATAACCGACCGTTTGTGTCGGTAACGGCTTCGGTACGATAGACAACATGACAAAGAATGCTGCACGCACAACTGGATCAATGCAGGTCAAGCGCGGTTTGGCCGAGATGCTCAAGGGTGGCGTCATTATGGACGTCGTCAACTCTGAACAAGCAAAGATTGCCGAAGATGCCGGCGCAGTAGCAGTAATGGCGCTCGAGAGAGTGCCTGCCGACATTCGTCGTGACGGTGGCGTTGCTCGAATGAGTGATCCAGAAATGATTATGGCAATTCAGGCATGTTGCACTATTCCAGTGATGGCCAAAGCACGCATCGGACACTTTGTTGAAGCGCAAATTTTGCAGTCGCTTGGTGTTGACTTTATTGACGAATCAGAAGTACTCACCCCAGCCGACGAAACGCATCACATTGACAAGTTGGCATTTGATACGCCGTTTGTTTGTGGTGCAACCAACTTGGGCGAAGCACTCCGTCGCATCAGTGAAGGCGCTGCACTCATTCGTTCAAAGGGTGAGGCTGGTACAGGCAACGTTGTCGAAGCAGTTCGCCACTTGCGTAACATCTTTGGTGATATTCGCAAAATCACTCAAGCCGATTCGGCAGAATTGTTTGATTGGGCAAAAAAACTCGGCGCACCGCTTCCACTTGTCCAAGAAATCGCAGAGACTGGATTGCTGCAGGTTCCGTTGTTTTGTGCAGGCGGTATCGCCACACCAGCCGATGCTGCGCTGGCAATGCAACTCGGCGCTCAGTCAGTGTTCGTTGGTTCCGGAATCTTTAAGAGCGACGATCCGTCACCACGTGCGAAAGCGATTGTCGAAGCAACAACCCACTTTATGGATGCCGACATTTTGGCAAAAGTAAGTCGCAATCTTGGTGCACCGATGACAGGCATTGGAATGGATCAGATCAACGAGCGTTACGCCGAGCGCGGTTGGTAATCAAACTCAACTCAATTGAGTTTGATGCGTTGACAGTCTGGTTATAGATATGAAAGTTGGCATCTTGGCATTGCAAGGTGCATTTGCAGTGCACGAAGAAATGTTGCAGAGCCTCGGCGCTAACACGGTGCAAGTGAGAACACCTCAAGATCTCAATGCGGTGGATGCTCTTGTGATGCCGGGCGGAGAGTCAACAACGATGTCTCACTTGCTCAGCACATCGCAATTGTTTGACCCGATTGCCAAACGGATCAATGATGCGATGCCAGTATTTGGAACCTGTGCGGGCATGATCTTGTTGGCAAAGAGCATTGCTGATGGGCGACCAGATCAGCGGTTTTACGGGGCGATTGATATCGATATTCAGCGCAACGCCTATGGTCGTCAGGTGGAGAGCTTTGAGACTGACCTAGATATCGAGGGGCTGGAGTCACCTTTTCATGCAATGTTTATTCGTGCTCCACAGGTAGTTCGGATTGGGTCTGACGTTGAGGTGCTCTCGACGCACGAGGACAAAGTGGTGCTGGCGCGTCAAGGTTCGGTTATGGTGGCGTCGTTTCATCCAGAATTAACGAGTGACAGTCGCATTCATTCATTGTTTTTGCAGGAGGTGTAAAGATGTCCGGCCATTCCAAATGGGCAACGATCAAACACAAAAAGGGCAAAGCAGATAAGGCCCGTGGCAAGACGTTTGCAAAACTTGCGCGACAACTCGAAGTCAGCACCAGGGAAGGCGGCGGTGACCCTGCATCAAATGCGTCGTTGCGCACAATCGTGCTTAAAGCAAAAGCGGCCCAGATGACGAACGATGCCATTGACCGCGCGATCAAACGAGGAATGGGCGAGCACTCTGGTGCGGCGTTTGAATCGATTACGTATGAGGCTTATGCGCCGGGCGGTGTTGCAATGTTGATTGATGCACTCACCGACAATCGCAATCGCACCGCATCGGATGTGCGTCTCGCCTTTAGTAAGTCGGGTGGCGCAATGGCAGAGCCTGGCGCCGTCGGCTGGCAGTTTTCACGCAAGGGTGTTGTGCAGATAGACAAATCGGTTTCGGAAGATGAAGTGATGATGGTTTCGCTTGAACATGGGGCAGAAGATGTGGTGGACGATGGCGATACATGGCGCGTGACATGTGATTCACATGCGTTGTACGAACTCAAAGCTTCATTGGAAGGTGCCGGTATGACCGTTGTAAGTGCAGTGTCAACAATGGTTTCGTCACTTCAGGTTCCAGTTACCGATATCGCCGATGCTAAAGCAATCTTGCGGATCATGGATGATCTAGAAGACAACGATGACGTGCAAGATGTGTACGCTAATTTCGATATGAGCGACGCAATTCTTGAGGAGGCAGCATCATGAGCGTGGCAGTTGGAGAAAAGGCACCGGGGTTCACGTTGCTCGGCAGCGGTGGCAAGTCATATTCATTGTCTGACTATGCAGGCAAACCTGTTGTCCTGGTTTTTTATCCTGGCGACAACACCGCCGTGTGCACAAAACAATTGTGTTCGTACAACAACGAACTTGCGCAATTTAATGACATCGGTGCGCAGGTGCTTGGCATTTCGGCCCAAGATGTTGCAAGCCACGATGCATTTTCCGCCAAGCACGGTTTCGGGTTTCCGTTGTTGGCCGATACCGAAAAAGAGGTGGCAGGGGCGTATGGAGTGGTTGGACTATTGGGCATGGTGAGGCGAAGCATTTTTGTACTGGATGCCCAGGGCGTTATCCGCTACGTACACAGATCCGCAGTCGGACTTACCTTTCGCCCAGTTGACGAATTGGTAACTGCACTTCGTTCGGCCCTCTAAATCCTTACCTAGCAGGTGTTTTGGCACTAGGATAGAACATATGTTCGCCCAGTCTGAAGCGCTCGTCGTGCTCGGCATTGACCCTGGTTTGACCCGCTGTGGTTACGCAGTACTGAGAAGTCAATCGCTGCAGCAAACCGACGTGGTTGCGCTTGGTGTGATGACGACTCCAGCAACTGAACAATTGCAGCACCGGTTGTGTGCGTTGCAACTGGATATCGAGAAACTGATCGATGAAACTCAGCCCAATGCGATTGCGGTTGAGCAAGTATTTTTTCAAAACAACGTGCGTACCGCAATGAGCGTTGGTCAGGTGAGTGGGTTGGTACTCGCGATGGCTAGCAGGTTGGGAATCGATGTTGTTCAATACACACCAAGCCAAGTGAAAAGCGCTGTCACTGGTTCGGGAACTGCCAATAAGTTGCAGGTGCAAAAGATGGTGCAACAGCGTCTTGGTCTTTCATCATTGCCAGAACCTGCAGATGCGGCCGATGCTGCTGCGATTGCGCTGTGTCATCTGGCAGTCGCGCCATTACGAAGCAGCATTCTGCGCGCCAAGAATGCGGTAGGTGCGAAATGATTGGATCGTTGCGTGGAGTAGTGATTGAGCGCAATCAAGACTCAACCGTGTTGCTCGAGGTTGGTGGTGTTGGCTATCTCATCCATGTCACGCCTCGCACGCTTGGGGAGCTCGAGCCGACATCTCAGGCTTTCGTCTACGTGCATCAACACATTCGTGAAGATGCTCAGACGTTGTACGGTTTTTTAGACAGAGACGAGCGCCGCACCTTCGAGATCCTGATCGCGACACACGGAGTTGGCCCAAACATGGCGATGTCAATACTTGCCACACACACGCCGCGTGCATTGATCGACATTGTCGCCACCAACGATCATGGGGCGCTGACCCTGGTGTCGGGGGTTGGTCGCAAAACTGCCGAACGACTGCTGATCGAATTGAAGGGTCGAATGAATCTGCCCGTTATGGATACGCCCCAAGGAGAACAATCACAAGGTCATCGTGCAGTGACCGATGTGCGTGAAGCATTGACGGGACTCGGGTATTCAAACGAAGAGATCCGCGATGTACTGCGAGAGCTGTCAGCCACCGACACCGCCGAAAACTTGTTACGCCAGGCACTCAACGCACTGGGGGTGAAGCGTGCGTGAAGAATTTGTAGACCCGCATAAGCGCTCACAAGACGAGAGCGACGATGGCGAGATGTTGGATGAAGTTGGGTTACGACCTCGTTCCCTGGATGATTTTGTCGGTCAACGCGAACTCAAAGAGCACCTCAGTATTGTGCTTGAAGCGGCAAGACGCCGAGGTCAGGCAGCAGACCATCTGTTGTTCGCTGGTCCGCCTGGGCTTGGCAAAACCACACTTGCCGGAATTGTTGCAACCGAAATGTCTGCGCACCTTCATGTCACCTCGGGCCCAGCACTTGAGCGTGCCGGAGATCTGGCTGCAATCTTGACCAAACTTGAAGATAACGATGTTTTGTTTATCGACGAGATTCACCGTTTGTCGCGCACTGTTGAAGAAATCTTGTATCCGGCAATGGAAGATTTTCAGATTGACATTGTGGTGGGCAAGGGTCCGTCTGCTTCTTCGATTCGCCTGACATTGCCCAAGTTCACATTGATCGGAGCTACGACTCGTACTGGCATGATCACAGGACCACTACGTGATCGGTTTGGACTTGTCGCCCGACTCGATTATTACGACAACAACGAGTTGCAATCAATCATCAGTCGTGCAGCAGGAATTTTGCAGGTCGATATTGATGGACAGGGTGCCGCCGAAATTGCTCGACGCTCACGCGGAACACCGCGCATTGCCAATCGGTTGTTGCGACGTGTACGCGATTTTGCGGAAGTTCGTGGCGATGGCACTGTTGACAAAACGTCTGCAAATGAAGCCTTGAGTGTGTTTGGCGTAGACGAACTTGGGCTCGACAAAGTCGATCGCGCAGTACTGAGTGCCATCTGTGTTCAATTTGGTGGCGGACCAGTGGGCTTGTCAACACTTGCGATCAGCGTGAGCGAGCAAACCGAAACCATTGAAGATGTGTACGAACCATTTTTGATTCAGCAGGGGATGATTGCGCGCACACCGCGTGGCCGTGTTGCGATGCCGCTTGCCTATGCGCACCTTGGTTTGCAAACACCCGCACAACATCCAGATCTTTTCGCCTAAGTTTCTTTAGTCGCTATGCATCTATCGGATATTGATTACGACTTGCCGCAGCACCTCATTGCGCAGCACCCAATAGAGCCACGTGATGCTGCGCGGTTGCTCGTCGATGTTGATTCAAACGATCCGAATAGCGAGCCAGCGCATCGACATGTTTCTGACTTCGTCGAATTTATGAAACCTGGTGATGTCGTGGTCGTCAATCACACGCGGGTGATGCCCGCTCGTGTGATCTTGCATCGTGCAAGCGGTGGCGTCGTTGAAGCATTGCTGCTGGAAGAAAAAGATGCGGGCACAACGACATGGGAATCGTTGTTGCGACCAGGTGGCAAGTTGAAGGTGGGAGAGATTCTGTATTCGTCAGACGACGCAGAATTTTTGCAAGTTGGTGAGCGCACCGAGGCTGGTGACACGTTTTTGGTGCGATTGATCGGGAGCGATGCTCACGGTTTGCTCGCAAAACACGGCAGTATGCCGTTGCCGCCGTATATCACCGAGGTTCTTGCAGATGCAGAGCGTTATCAGACGGTGTTTGCTCACGACCAAAAGTCTTCAGCAGCACCTACGGCAGGGTTGCACTTCACACCAGAACTGTTGCAGCGCATTCGCGATGTCGGTGTAACCATCTGTGAGGTTGAACTTGTGGTTGGCCTTGACACATTTAAGCCAATTTCGGTAGATAACCCACTTGAACATCTCATTCACACGGAGTCATATCGTGTTCCGCAATCGACAATGGACGCGTGCAATGAAGCACGTTTACGTGGAGCAAGAGTGATCGCAATCGGAACAACCGCTACACGAGCGCTAGAGAGCGCTGCAAAGTTTGGGCAATTGGAAGGCCGAACCAATCTGTTCATCACGCCGGGCTTCGAGTGGAAAGTGGTTGACATGATGATGACCAATTTTCACATGCCGCGCACGACACTGCTGCTGATGATTCAGTCGTTTGTTGGCACTCGTTGGCGCAGACTCTACGAACAGGCCATTGCTCGTGAATATCGGATGCTTTCATTCGGTGATGCAATGCTGCTCGCACGTCGCACGGATTAGCAACTTGCTAGCCAATGTGTGCCACTACCGTGTAGACAATGTTTCCTGTTCAGTTCACCACAGATGCTGTTGATGGCAGCGCTCGTGCAGGAACTGCCGTAACCCACAGAGGTTCGTACACCACACCGTGTTTCATGCCGGTAGGTACGCGCGGTGCGATCAAATATTTGAGCGCTGCCGACTACGAAGACTTAGGCGCACAGATCGTGCTTGGCAACACCTACCACCTGATGTTGCGACCAGGCGCAGAGACTGTCAGCGCACTGGGTGGCCTTGGTGCATTTGCCGGATGGAAAGGTTTGACACTGACCGACTCGGGCGGTTTTCAAGTGTTCTCGCTCAACCCCGATGTCGACG
>WLKU01000029.1 GCA_009701105.1 Actinomycetota bacterium
CCATTCGCAGGTATTTTGCAAAACTACATCGCAGTTGATGGTGAGCGATTGACGGCTCATCAGCCAATCGCTTGGCTCAGATCGCATTAGAGTTATCTGCAATGCCACAAATTCCTTCGGGTGCACGCGGTGCAGTCATCACAGGTTGGGGTCGTGCCCTGCCGGACAAAATCGTCACCAACGATGATCTTTCGAAGACTCTCGACACCAACGACGAATGGATTCGTGAGCGCACTGGCATCCATCAGCGTCACATCGGTGGAACCACCGCGGGTCTCTCGGTACAAAGCGCTCGATTGGCAATGCAGATGGCAAGGGTTGACCCACTCGAAATAGACGCACTCGTTTTAGCAACAACCACCCCTGACCGTGCAGTCCCTGGCACCTCAGCGAGCGTGCAGCACCAGCTTGGTCTCAAATGTGGTGCGTACGACATCAATGCGGCTTGCTCGGGCTTTGTGTATGCGCTTATAAACGCACATGGACTCATTGCAATGGGCGCCAAAAAAGTACTGGTCATTGGCACCGACACTCTTTCCCGCGTTACCGATTGGACAGATCGTGGCACTGCAATTTTGTTTGCAGATGGTTCAGGCGCATGTGTGCTCGAAGCCGTTGACGGGCCCGGACAATTGCTCGCGTGGGATCTAGATGCTGATGGTTCAGCCGAAGATTTGCTCTACGCCGAAATTGGCGGCTTCATCAAGATGGACGGTAAAGAGGTTTTCCGCAGAGCAGTTCGCATCATGGTCGACTCAGCACAGAAATCGATGGCCATCGCTGGGGTCACAGCCGACCAACTCGCACTCGTTGTCCCTCATCAAGCAAATACACGCATCATTTCTGCAGCATGCGATCGACTTGGAGTCTCGATGGAAAAGACATCCGTCGTCTTGCACGAAACGGGAAATACATCTTCGGCATCGATTCCGCTTGCCCTCTTTGACGCAGCCGATAAAAACCGCCTCAAAAATGGTGATTTGGTTTTGCTCGTAGGATTCGGTGCAGGAATGACCGCAGCGAGTGCAATCTTGCGCTGGCAGGGTCAGCGTTAGAAAGCAGATCGACATGACTGAAACAACTTCACGAGTCGTACTCATCACCGGTGGATCTAAAGGCATTGGTCTTGCGTGCGCACGCCATTTTGCCCTACTTGGCGATCGCGTCGCTGTTACTTACAACTCCTCGCCACCTGCGTCAGAGTTTTTTGCAGTCAAGTGCGACGTCACCGACACCGATCAAGTCAATGCAGCCTTCGATGCCGTCGAAGCTCACTTTGGTCCAGTTCAAGTTCTTGTCTCTAATGCAGGCATCACCAAAGACACATTGATCCTGCGCATGAGTGAAGATGATTTTGCAACTGTGCTCGACGCCAATCTCACTGCGGCATTTCGTGTTTGCAAGCGAGCAACGCAGGGCATGCTTCGTGCACGGTCTGGACGAATCATCTTGATTTCTAGCGTCGTCGGCATGCTCGGCTCGGCCGGACAAGCAAATTATGCAGCATCCAAAGCAGGCCTAGTTGGTTTGGGACGATCCCTCGCTCGCGAACTTGGGTCGCGAAGCATCACCGTTAATGTCGTTGCTCCTGGGCCCGTAGACACCGAAATGACGGCAGCACTCAACGAAAAACAGATGCAACAAATCACCGATGCCGTTCCACTTGGAAGAACCGCAACTGTCGACGAAATCGCAGCTGTTGTCACCTTTCTTGCAAGCCCTGCAGCCGCATACATCACCGGGGCAATAATCCCCGTCGATGGTGGACTTGGCATGGGTCACTAGGCACGAGGTCACAAGATTTAGACAGCAAGTCAAACTTCTTTCGTAGTAACCTGTATTTTCACAAGTCCGATAACACATAGCCAGGAGCAACAACATGGACCAGCAACTATTTGACCGTTTCACAAAATGCGCAGTCGAGGTTCTCTCTGTCGACGCCTCAAAAATTGTTCTCACCGCACACTTCTCCGATGACCTCGATGCCGACTCACTCGACCTTGTTGAGTTGGTCATGGCGCTTGAAGAAGAATTCGGTATTGAAGTACCAGAATCCGATCTCGAAGGTGTCGACACAATCGGCAAGGCCTTCGATCTCGTCACCTCCAAAGTCAAGTAAGCGCTTCGAGCGCATTCAATCATGCAGGGTGCCGGCCATCGCGTAGCCATTACTGGATATGGGGTTGTTGCTCCCTGCGGTATTGGTAAGGAACTTTTTTGGCAGGGACTTCTAGGCCCAGGCTTTACCGGTGCCAACTCAATTGAGTTCAAAGAATGGGATCCGTCTCCGTATTTTGAAAACTCCAAAGAATCTCGCCGCGCAGACCGTTGCGAGCAGTTTGCTTTAGCAGCAGCTGGCGAAGCAATGGCGCAAGCCGGCGAACTCCCCTACAACCGCGAGCGCATCGGCACAATTTTGGGAACTGGCATTGGCGGGTTGCGCACACTTGAAGGTCAAGTAGAAGTGCGCATGGAAAAAGGTGAGCGACGAGTTTCCCCATTTCTTGTTCCGATGATGATGTCCAATGCATCTGGCGCAGCGATTTCGATGCGTTATGGCCTTCAGGGTCCAACCGAAACGGTTTGCACAGCGTGTGCCGCATCTACGCATGCCATCGGCAATGCTGCTCGCCTCATTGCGTGGGGCCGTTGCGATGCGGTGGTCACTGGAGGCACCGAGTCGGCTGCAACGGTTACTGCACTTGCAGGATTTACCAACATGACTGCACTCTCGTCATCATTTGTCACGAAGCCATTCGACGAAACGCGCGATGGTTTTATTCAGGGCGAAGGCGCAGCGATATTTGTGCTCGAGCGACTAGATCTCGCGCTTGCGCGTGGCGCAACAATACTTGGCGAGATAGTTGGTGCAGCAAGCAACGCCGATGCGTATCACATCACAGCGCCGTCGCCTGGTGGTGTTGGCGCAACACGATGCATGCAATTGGCACTCGAAGATGCAGGGCTAGAGCCAGGCGATATCAAGCAGATCAACGCTCACGGTACGAGCACTCCGCTCAACGACAAGGCTGAGTCGCAAGCAATCGCTGCAGTATTTGGCAACGATGGTCCTCCGGTTGTCTCCATAAAAGGCGTAACTGGTCACCCACTCGGCGCTGCTGGCGCACTCGAATTAGCAGCAGTGATGTTGTCGTTTGAGAAGAAACTGATTCCACCAACTCGCGGTACAACCGTTGTGGATCCCGAGATGTCAATCGATGTTGTTCTAGGAGAGCCACGACCATGGCAACCTGGCCCAACGATCTCGAACAACTTCGGATTCGGTGGACACAACGGTTCAGTTATTGTCTCACCATACGCTCGCTAGCATCGTCATTTAAATCCAAGTGAGTAAAAGACTCTTCAAAATTGGCAATCTGTACGACTGCAGAACTTTGCCCATCCTCAAGTTCCTGAGAAAACTGAAAAGTCTTCAAATCGATTTTGAAATCCGGAAAATTATGCCGATTGAATTCAAGCAACAAATTTGAAACATTGACATTGGGTCCAACATTCAACCGCTCGATGGGGCTCGTACCTATCACTATTCTTCCCAATTCCTCTCCAAGCAACGTTTCACACATATCAATCAGGAACACGTCTGTGAGTTTGGAATACTGAATTAGCGATGAATCACACCAATTGGCATTCGAAGCGATTCCATCAAAGTAGTCATAAAAGTCCTGAGCACCACGCTTGAATCCTTCAGCAAGTTCATGAAAATCTTGCGTGAGACCGGATCGCAATAGTTGTGCGTATGTTGATCGAGCGATTTCATCGGGCGACCGAAAAGCAGCGACAAGTTTCCAATGATGTCGTTTATCACAAGACTCCAGTAGCGATTTCCAGTCCGCTGATCGAAGTTTTGAGAACTCTTCACTCGATATCAAAAGTGTTCCGCAATTATTGTCTTGCGCTTCGTTCAACCAATCTTTTAAGATTGAATTACAGCTTCTGACTTCATTTGGATACCCAATCAAATTCATATTTCGGTGCTGACATGCCCAAGCCAGCACGTGTTGCGCTTTGGAATCGATTGCATATTTCGGATAATAGATTCCGTACTCAATCAATTTCTCACGATTCCCATCGAGTAGTTCTTGAAGAGACGTCGTAGCAGTTCGATGTGGACCGATGTGACAGACTATTTCCATCACGGTAAAATTACCCTATGTGGCACTAATAGTACAGATATGGTTGTCCCACGCAAGGTTCACCTAACACAGACTGAACGAAGCCAGCCATCATTCTTTACTTGTCTAGGCGTCAACTACCACAAAGAGTAATTCGCATTCACACGCAATCTCACCGTTGACGCGAGCGACTCCAGCACCTTTGCCGGCACGGGCCGACATACGACTGATAGTCGCAGAAAGTTCCAACGTGTCGCCGGGACCAACTTGCCGTCTAAACCTCGCACCGTCTAAACCACCAAAAAGTGGAAGCTTGCCCACAAACTTTGGATCACTCACGATTGCCAACGCGCCCGTTTGGGCAATCGCCTCGCACATCAAAACGCCCGGCAATGTTGGTCGACCAGGAAAGTGTCCCTCAAAGAACGTTTCGTTTCCAGTGAGTCTCCAAATTGCTGATGCAGAAATACCGGGTGTCAGTTCGGTGATCGCATCAACAAACAAAAATGGGGCTCGATGAGGCAACAACGAACTCGGTGAAGGAAAGTTAGTCATAATCAATTCACTACTTCTTCAGCGACTCGAGCAATCGAAGCGGAGTGTCCTTAGGCGAGATCTTGTACCACGCATGAACGATTTCACCTTTGCCATTGATCAAGAATGCTGAACGCTCAATTCCCATGTACTCACGACCGTACATTGATTTCTTCTTCCAGACCTTGTATTTCTTTGCAACCGCGTTGGTGTCGTCAGATAAAAGCGTGAAACCAAGCGAGAATTTCTCATCAAACTTCAACAATTTGGCAGGTTTGTCTGGGCTGATTCCCACGATCACAGTTTTACCAATCTGGTCTGCGATATCGCGCAATCCGCATGATTGCTGTGTGCATCCCGGCGTATCGGCCTTTGGATAGAAATATACGAGCACGGTTCGCTTCGACAATTTCTTCAGCGAAAACTTCTTTTCATGCTGATCCAACAGTTCAATCTCAGGCGCCAGCGATCCTTCTTTTAGCATTGGTCTACCGCTTTTCGAACCTCTGCTATGTAGTCACCTACTGCATCGGCATCATCTTCGATCAGGCGCCGCATAACCGAAGCCCCCTGTACAACTCCATCGGCAATCGTGCAAGCCTCTGCTGCTTGTTGTGCGTTGGAAACACCAACACCGATCAGCACTGGCACATCCGTAATGGCCTTCAACCGCTTTGCCAGAGTAAGAGCGCTTGATGCGAGCGTGTCTCGCTCTCCTGTCACACCCAACAACCCAACTGCATAAACAAACCCCTTGCAGCGATCAATAATTCGCGGCAAACGCTCATCGGGTGCAGTTGGCGCAGCGAGCATTACCGTCTCAACACCACTCGTGTCGGCTGCAGCGCACCACAAACCAGACTCTTCGAGTGGCAAATCAGGAACAATCGCTGCACACACACCGGCTTCACGTAAAGAATTCGCAAAACGTTCGTTCCCCGCATGATGCACCGTGTTGTAATAACACATCACCGCAAGCGGAATCCCAACATCGACTGAGCGCAGTTCGTGCAAAATGGAAATAGGTGTAGCGCCGTTGCGCAGCGCCATCTCGGAGGCGTGCTGAATTGTTGGTCCATCCATGACGGGATCAGAAAATGGAATACCAATTTCGATCGCATCTGCACCGTTTGCAGCAGCAGCACGGATGGCATCAGTCCAACCTTTGAATCCGCCAGTTATATAAGGAACGACAAGTTTGTGACCTTCGCTTCGCTTCTTGCGTAAATACGTTTCAAGAATGCCGATATCTGTCGACATCAAATTTGTCCGTCCAAAATCTCCATCATCTGAGCGACGTCTTTGTCACCACGACCAGACAAGTTCATCAGAATGGTTTGACCTTGCATCTTTGGCGCTTCACGGATAATCCAGGCCATTGGGTGAGCACACTCAAGAGCCGGAATGATTCCTTCGCTACGCGACATCACTTGAAACGCGCTAATTACTTCCGCATCATTCACGCATGGATACTCTGCACGACCGATCGATGCAAGATACGAATGTTCCGGGCCAACGCCTGGATAGTCGAGGCCAGCAGAAATCGACTGAGCCTCTTGTACCTGACCATGTTCGTCTTGCATCAAGTAACTACGCATTCCGTGCACTACGCCCGGCATTCCCTTGCCCACTGCTGCACCACCAGCAGGCTCTACACCAATCAGACGAGCTTTCGTGTCGACAAAGCCTGAGAAAATTCCAATCGCATTAGATCCACCGCCAACAGCCGCCACAACAACGTCAGGATCTTTGCCACCAAGTAGCGAGTGGCACTGCTCGCTTGCTTCTTTGCCGATCACGCTCTGGAATGTGCGCACCATCCATGGATATGGATGCGGACCCATTACTGAACCAATTGCGTAATACGTGTCTTCCACTGTTGCCACCCAGTCACGCATTGCTTCATTAACCGCATCTTTGAGCGTGCGACTACCCGATACGGCAGGCACCACTTCTGCACCCAGCAACTTCATGCGAAAGACATTCAACGCTTGTCGTTGCACATCGACCTCGCCCATGTACACCTTGCAGCTCAAGCCAAGCAAAGCAGCAGCAGTTGCAGAGGCAACACCGTGCTGACCGGCTCCAGTCTCGGCCACAATGTGCTTCTTGCCCATACGTTTTGCCAGCAGCACCTGGCCGAGCACGCTATTGATCTTGTGTGAACCTGTGTGATTCAAGTCTTCGCGCTTGAGCAGCAAACGAATGCCCAGTTGCTTACCAAGGTTGTGACACTCAGTCAAAATAGATGGACGTCCTGCATAGTCTCGCAAGAGATCATCCAGCTCTTTTCGAAATGACGGATCGGCCCATGCATCACGAAATGCCACTTCCAACTCCTGGCAAGCAGGGACGAGTGTCTCGGGAACGAAACGCCCACCAAACTCACCAAAGCGACCATCGAGACTTGGATCCTGAAGCATCACCCAAATCTACTAGTCGATGTCTCCTATTTCTCGGGCTGCAGCGCGCGCATTTGCGATGAACTGACGCAATTTCACTGGGTCCTTGAGTCCGTGAGTCTTTTCAACACCACTCGACACATCAACTCCCCACGGCCGCACTCGGTCAATGCCCTCTGCAACATTTTCAGGATTCAGGCCACCGGAAAGTATCAAGCGCAAACCAAGAGGAATCTCGTTCATCAAACTCCAATCAAAAACTTCTCCAGATCCAGGACTGAGGCCGTCAACCAAAATCGCATCACAAACAAAGTCGTTGGCACGCGCCGCATCAGGCGATCCAGCAACTACTGCCTTGATCGAAAATCGCACAGCATTTGAAACTTCGGAAGTAATCAAAAGCGATTCGTGACCATGCAACTGAGCGCCTTGCAGATGTGCCTCCTGCATGATGTCAATGATTCGTTTTGGCAACTCGTCGCGAAAAATTCCTACTGTCACAATCTCTGACGGCAAACGACGCACAATCTCGCGTACCTTGCTCGGTGCAACTTGTCTAGGTGATGGCGCGAAAACAAAACCCAGAGCATCGGCCCCTAGTGCAACTGCAAGTAGCGCATCTTGCTCGTTGGTAATGCCGCAGATTTTGATGAACACAGCAACTCACGCTAGTTCTTGGTGGTTGATACACGTAGTGATGCAATGACGGCAGCAGGATCATTGCTGACCACCAGACTTTCACCGACCAATACTGCGTCATAACCAGCACCACGCAATGACTGAGCATCATTGGCATCTCTGATACCAGACTCGGCAACCCTGACGACACCTCGCGGTATTACTGACGCCATACGCACAGCTCTTTCGTGATCTACCTGAAATGACACCAGATCTCGTTGATTCACGCCAATCATCGTTGCACCCGCCAACAGGGCTCTCTCCACTTCAGTCTCGTCATGAGTCTCAACCAGAACGTCAAGACCGATCTCGATTGCCAACTGATGGAACGCAACCAACTCTGGTTGAGAAAGAGCAGCAGCAATTAGCAACACGCAATCAGCACCCATGATGCGTGCATCACAAACGTCTAATTCACTTACCGTGAAGTCTTTGCGCAAGACCGGTATTGCTGTGGCAGCACGCGCCAGCAGCAAATCGTCTACCGAACCACCAAACGACACATCGTCTGTAAGCACCGAAAGGCAACTTGCCGATCCACTTTCGTAAGAACGCGCCAAATCCGTTGCATCAATGCCTTCACGGAGCACACCCTTGGAAGGAGAACGACGCTTGATCTCGGCAATGACTGCAAGTTGATGCAGTGAATCGACTCTCAACCTTTGAATAAAGCCCCTAGTCGGCGCAACAGTCTTGGCCTTATCTATCAGTTGCGACAATCGCCGTGAATCAGATTGCGCCGCTGCTCTATGACGGTCAAGAATCTTGGCGAGATACAACTCTTAGAGTCCTTTGCCGCCTACTGGCTTCAGGAATGACATCTCTGGTGCTCCATCAACGAATGGTGCGAGTGATTTTGACCACGTAGCAAAGGCAGCACTGCTCGAATGTGCTTTTGCTGCGGCGTCGTCTTCGTACAACTCATAAAACCACACAATGTTCTCATCTACAAGGTCATGATGAAACAGGTACGTCAGGGTGCCGGCTTCGCCTTGAGCCGTTGCAAGACCCGGCTTCACTGCAGCCGTCATTGCATCGCGTTGACCGGCCTTGACACGAATTTTTACTGCTATTGCTACTTTGCTCATGATGTGCTCCCTGTTTGTTTACTGGTTAGTTAATAGCTGTTTATATGCAATTGTATTAGAAACCGATTTTTGCGCGCAAGACATTTTCTAGATCGTTGATCGCCACTCGCTCTTGATTGGTGGTGTCGCGTTCACGAATGGTCACCGCTCCGTCTTCAAGTGAATCAAAGTCGACTGTCACACAAAACGGTGTGCCAATTTCGTCTTGACGCCTATATCGGCGGCCAATGGCTTGAGTTTCGTCGAATTCGCACATGTATCGCTTTGCCAACTTCGAATAGATCTCTTTCGCAAGCGGCATCAACGTGTCCTTCTTTGACAGTGGCAACACAGCAACTTGGTAAGGAGCAAGCCGTGGGTGCAAGCGCAACACGGTGCGCGGTTCATCGTTGATTACGTCTTCGTCATAGGCCGCAAGCAAAAAGGCTGCCATCGTGCGGTTGGCACCAGCTGCTGGTTCTACAACAAACGGAACATACCGTTCGTTCGTGGCTTGATCAAAATAGTCAAGCTTCTGTTTAGAAAATTCGGCGTGTCGCTTGAGATCGAAATCGGTGCGTTGGGCAATGCCCTCGAGTTCACCCCAGCCCCATGGAAACTTAAATTCAATATCGCTCGTACCGGCGGAATAATGCGAGAGTTCGTCTGAAGCGTGTGCACGTAAACGAAGCATGTCTGCAGGAATTCCGTACTCGATGTACCAGTTCATGCGCTCTTGACACCAGTATTCGTACCACTTCGCACTTTCGGCTGGTGGGACGAAGTACTCCATTTCCATCTGTTCAAATTCACGTGTGCGAAAAATAAAGTTTCCGGGAGTTATTTCATTGCGGAACGACTTACCAACCTGAGCAATTCCAAATGGTGGCTTACGTCGCGATGTCTGCAAGACGTTGGCAAAATTGACAAACATTCCCTGTGCTGTCTCTGGACGCATAAACACGTCAGTGCCTTCGCCCTCAACCGGGCCAGCATGCGTCTTGAACATCAGGTTGAAGGCACGAGCTTCAGTGAAAGTACAGCCCTTCATCTTTTGTGGGCAATCTCGGTCGTCTAACTGGTCTTCGCGAAAACGCTTCTTGCACAAGGTGCAATCAACGAGTGGATCGCTGAAGTTGGCCAAGTGTCCACTGGCTTCGAACACTGCATGAGGGCCCAAAATTGCCGCATCAATCAGCATCACGTCATCGCGCTCTTGAACCATTGCGCGAACCCAAGCGTCTTTAACGTTTCGTAGCATCAGCGAACCGAGCGGGCCGTAGTCGTACGACGAACGAAAGCCACCATA
The DNA here is from genome assembly GCA_009701105.1 of Actinomycetota bacterium. Next base: position 10,124 of record WLKU01000029.1, read on the forward strand.
AATCTCGGCACTTGGATAGACAAAACCTCGGCGCTTGCAGAGATTGACTATTTGCTCAAGATCGGTCGCGGGCATTGATACAGACTACAACCCGCTACATATCCAAACTAGCTACGTTTACTAGCCCCGCTCAAACATCGCGACCGAACGAAGTCGTCGTTCAATATGGTGCTCCATTGATTGCGTAGCCAAATGAGTTATTTCGGCAGTAGCCGGCGTCGCTGCCTGAGCGAGAGCGAAATTAAGTTGCCCACCAAGCACCTGCTGCAAAAGTAGAACCGCAGCAGGACTTATGGACACCCCTGTGCGACAATCTCGACATTGCACACCGCCTTGAATCATGTCGAGCGCAACAAGCGGGGCTTCGGAGTTACAGGAAACACATTTATCCATCTGCGGGCACACCCCTTCTGCTGCCAGTAGTTTCCAATAGAAGGCGGCAAGCACCAAGGGTGATGCTTCTTGAGCCAGTGCATTCAAGGCCCCAACCAGCATCCGATACAAATGCGGCGAGGGCTGTCGATCTTCAGAAATCATGTCGACCGCTTCCAACATCGAGAGCCCCTGCGTGAGCCGGTCTAAGTCCGCGTGCAACGGTGCACTTGATTCGATCAACTCGACCTGATTGACAGTGTCGAGACCTTTACCTTTGTACAACAACACTTCGACATGACTCAATACTTCAAGTCGCGCACCAATTTTTGATTTTGTTTTGCGAACACCCTTGGCAACGGCTCTCACTTTGCCATGATCTTGAGTCATGATCACAATGATGCGATCAGCCTCGCCAAGTTTGTACGTGCGCAACACCACACCTTTGTCACGATATTGATTCACGAATCGACACCACCAAATCGGCGATCCCTGCGCTGAAAGTCACTGATTGCCATCTGCACATGTTCAACATTGCATTTACGCCATGACACATCCAAAAACACGAGCTCGCTGTAGGTCAGTTCCCACATCAAACTTGGAGGTATTTGTGTTGGAGA
>WLKU01000003.1 GCA_009701105.1 Actinomycetota bacterium
CACAAGACCGTCGGTTGGATATGGATCGTTATCAAAGACTTCAGTGACAGTCGCTGTGCGAGCAGCATTCAACTTTGATCGCGACTTGACGGGGATGCGATGTCCACCCGGCAACGCCCACATGCAACCATTTTCAGTTGTTGCGTCATCAATGGCAATCCAAAAACCAATCACGCTCTGTGGCTCTGTCCACAGAAATGTGTGGTCGGTATGACTATTTACTTCTCCGCCGATGCGCGGTTGTTTAAATATGTACATCGACTGCAACAGCAGCGGGTCGGCAATCCCAACCTGTTGAGCAACAGCAGCCATTTTGGGCGTGCGGCTAAACGCACTAAACACTGGGTCGAGATCGTGCATCGCGTGTCCGAGTTTGTTGAGACACAGGTGTGCTTCAGAGCGCAACACACCCTGTTCGTCAAACGCATCTTTTTCAAAGAAGCAACGGATTTTGTCACCGCTTGTCAAAAAATATTCATCGGCCGCGTGTTGTGCCGTGGAGTCTGCAGTAAAGATGGTGGCTTCTTGGGGAGACGGCACGTTGTCTTTGGCAAGTTGCAATGCGCGTTCGCGCAACTCGAGACACGCTGCATCATCAACAAAATTTGGCAGCACCAAATATCCGTCGTCGTTGAACGCCTGCAGTTGTTGAGGCGAAAGAAGTTCTGAAGACGTCATCACGAACCACTCGGGTTCTCGAAGTTGGAATGTTCTGGAAATGCTGCTGGCAACAAAATGCTCAGTGGAGTCGGTGTGCCTTCAACATCGACCAGCAAGTTTGCACCACCGTGCTCCCACAACAATTGGCGGCATCGACCGCATGGCGTGACGTCGGTGTCATTGCCAACACATGCAACCGCAATGATGCGTCCGCCGCCGCTCATGAAAAGCGCTCCCAAGATTGCGCACTCAGCACACAAGGTGAGTCCGTACGACGCATTTTCTACATTGCAACCTGAGATGATGCGACCATCATCAATAAGTGCTGCTGCACCTACTCGAAATTTTGAATAAGGCGCATATGAATGTTGCTGCGCCGCACGGGCAGCAGTGCGCAGTGTTTGCCAATCAATCGGTTGTGCAGGTGTGGCCATACGCCAACACTAGTTGCGGGCGACCGACGCCAAAATTGCTGGAGTGAGTTTGTTGGCTCGTTCAACAACGGCACGGGCATCGATAGTGAGTGCCACGCGATCGCGCACAACAACTTGGCCATGCACAACAACATGGCATACGTCGCCACGACCCGCCGAAGCGACAATGGCGACATGCGGGTCGAACACTGGAGTAAGTGAGGGTGAGAATGCATCGAGCACGACGATGTCGGCATACTTGCCAACTTCAAGTGAGCCAACGAGATGATCAATGTGCAGTGCCTTGGCCCCATTGATTGTGGCCATACGCAAAACGTCGAGCGCCGGTAAAACAGTTGGGTCTGATGCTGCGGTTTTTTGGACGTAACCAGCCAGACGCATAGCGAGCCACAAGTCGAGGTCATTGCCTGACGCTGGTCCATCAGTACCAAGCGCAATATTGACACCTTGCTGATGCAACTCGACAATGCGGGCAGTGCCGCTGGCCAACTTGTAGTTGGATGCAGGGCAGTGCGTGACAGTTGCACCGTGTTGCGCAATCATGGCAATGTCGGTGTCATTCAAATGCACGCCGTGGGCGAGGACCGCATTTGCGAGTAGTTGCGTGTCGGCAAGCACTTTGATTGGCGTGCGACCATTGTGTCGTTTTGACACGAGTGACATTTCGCCAACGGTCTCTGCGGCGTGTACGTGAATGTGTGCGCCGTGTTGTTTGGCGAGTGCAGCGATCTGGTTGAGGTGATCTTCGCCAAGCAAGTATGTGCTGTGTGGGCTGAGCCAGTTGAGTGAATCAAAACCATTTGGCAAGAAGAACTTTTGCTCACGCTTGGCAGAATCGGTGAGCCACTCGTTTGCCCATTTCATTCGTTGCGCAAAAGGCAAAGGCTCGGGGCCATCGGATTCAAGCAAGTTTGGACCGCAGTGAATGCGCATGCCAGAGCGTGCTGCAACTTCAAGTGCCGCGTCGGGCAAGTAGTACATGTCGAGTGCGGTGGTGATGCCACCTAGTAGCGATTCGAGCGCTGCAAGTTCGGTGCCGACCACAACGGCATCGTGCGACAACACAGCAATCTCTGCTGGCATCAGTCGGCCAAGAAAATCTTCCAAGTTCATATCATCGCCCAGGCCACGAAACAGCGTCATGCCCATATGTGTGTGAGCATTGATCATGCCAGGCATCACAATGCCACCTTTGGCATCGATGACCGTAGTTGCATTGTGGGCAATTGTTCCAGCAGCAATTGCGCGAATCTTGCGATCAGCACCAACCACGATCGTTGCATCGTTGACAATGGCGCCGACGGTGTCGACAGTGACAACGCAGGCGTTGGTGATTGCGAGAAGGTCTTGTGGAGTACTCATTAAAACTTTGTCGCTTTCGTTGCATCTATTTGTTTGAGTACGTCTCGCAACAGTGCGCCAACTCGTTGAGCTGACTCTTTGCCAACTTGCAATACATCTTCACCCGACAGTGGTTGAGGGTTGATTCCTGCTGCGAGGTTGGTAGCAAGTGAGAGTGCGAGCACTCGCATACCCAAGTGTCGTGCAGCAATTGTCTCGAGCACGGTTGACATGCCAACCATGTCGGCACCAAGCGTGCCTATTGCGCGAATTTCTGCTGGCGTTTCAAAATGTGGTCCGTGAAAACCAAAGTAAACAGCCTCGTTGATGTTTGGTGACACATTGCGCACGAGTGATCGCAGCGACGAGTTGTACGCATCAGTGAGATCGACGAAGCGACCAGCGAGTGGTGCTGGTGGGTTGTCACCCGTGAGAGGAGAGTGACCTGTCATGTTGATGTGATCTTTGATCACTACGGGCTCACCAATAGTCCATTCTTTTTGCAAGCAACCCGCGCCGTTTGTGAGGAGTGCGATCTTGCATCCGAGCGCGTTCGCGACACGAACCCCGTGCACCACTGCATGCACTCCGTGACCCTCGTACAAATGTGTACGACCGGTGAGTAGCAACACGCGAGTAGAGCCGATGGTGATGGACTTGAGTGCACCACCATGGCCGATGGCCGACGGGCGAGTGAATCCTGGGATGTCTGCAACGTTGATGGATTGAACTGGAGTCTCGGATACTTCTTCAAGAAGACCGACCGCATCTGCCCAGCCAGAACCCAGCACCACAAGCACATCGTGTTCATCACCAAATTGCGCTCGAACCGCTTCAGCTGACCGATTGGCCAGCGCAAACGCCTCGTTGACTATTTGATCCATAAGTTGATCCATAAATAGCGCTCCATAAATAGAGGCTACGCACCAAAGTTCGTATTGGCACACGTACATCGGTAGCGTGGGGCGCTATGAACACGACTGCGACAGCACCTCTCACAATCTCTCCAGCTCGCGTATTGGCCGACTTGTTGCCAAAACGTGCATCGCGCATATCTGCACTCACGCAAGATGTTGTTCTTGTCATGGGGTTTGCCTTGCTCACTGCTCTTGCCGCACAGATCGAGATTCCACTTGGGTTTACACCGGTGCCACTCACTGGCCAAACATTTGCAGTGCTTCTGGCTGGAGCAGCGCTCGGTATGCGACGTGGTGCATTGAGTCAACTCGTGTATTGGTTTGCAGGACTTACTGGTTTGCCTTTTTATTCGGGTGGCGCAGGTGGATGGAAGTCTGGAACTGGAGCAACACTCGGCTACCTCGTTGGTTTCATAGTTGCTGCTGGTGCAATCGGATATCTTGCAGAAAAAAAGCAAGACCGAAATTTTGCAACATCATTGCCAGCGATGTTGCTGGGCTCGACAATTATCTATGCCTTTGGTGCAACGTGGTTGGCGCACAAAATCAACGTGCCACTAGCAAACGGTGACACGAATGCGATTGGCCTTGGTGTCGCACCATTTTTGATTGGCGATTTGTTGAAAGCACTCATTGCGGCAGGACTCACCAGCACCGTGTGGACTGCAATCGCTCAGCGCAAATAGATGCAGCGCGTTTAGCGCGAACGCTCAAGCTCGTACAGTGTTGTACCGTTGCTGCGCGCAACCCATAAACCTGCACCGGCTTGCACAAAGTGTCGGTTAAGACGCTTGCGATACCAGTCGCCAGTGCGTGCATAGATATTGAGGTCGGTGGTTTTTTTGTCGACAGCATTGCGCAAGTCGGCTGATGTCGGTACTTCCAAGTACAGCACGCCACGAGTTGCCTTTGCCAAATTGCCAATGGCTGCGACAGCTTGCTTGTCGTTGAGATACTGCAACACGCTGTGGCAAACAACGAGGTCAAATTGCCGTGTTGGAAACCATGACGCTATGTCGTGACATTCGTGACCGTATTTTTCGCAAGCATGCTCGCTGATATCAACCGACAATCGTTTTACTTTTGGATGAGTGGTTGCATACCAATCCCGCCAGTAACCAAGACCTGCACCCACATCGAGCACCGAGCGCACAGGTACTTCCCACCACTGGCACATTTCGTGCACTGCAGTGGCGAGAGTGTTGACCTTGGTGCGGCTGTGAACAGGGCTAGTTGAATAGAAGCGCTTGAAAAAAGCGGCATCAAAAGTGTTGCGTGCCATGCATCTTGTGTAGCAGGTGAGCGGCCGCCGTTACGATTGTTGCCGTTACGATTATTGCCAGACCTCACTCGAGATCAATTTTGCAAGGAGCAAGCCATGTCCGTGAATGAAACGTCGGTATATGAAACCAAAATTGCACGCCTCAATGGTGCAGGCAGCCCATTTGACGATGTGCTTGGCAAAGTGACGCTGCTTGTCAACGTGGCATCCAAGTGCGGTTTGACCCCGCAATACACGGCGATGCAACAGTTGCACACCGATCTGTCGGCCAAGGGATTCAGTGTGCTTGGCGTGCCATGCAATCAGTTCATGGGTCAGGAACCAGGCAATGCTCAAGAGATTCAAGAGTTTTGTTCAACAACATATGGTGTTGATTTTCCATTGAGCGAAAAAGTTGATGTCAATGGTGATGCGCGCCACGCACTGTATGCGTCATTGGTGACCTCACCAGATGCCGAAGGGTACACCGGCGATATTCGCTGGAACTTTGAAAAGTTTTTGATTGGTCGCGACGGCAAAGTTGTTGCAAGGTTTGGTCCACAAGTCGCACCAGACGCACCAGAAGTAGTAGCCGCAATCGAGTTGGCACTGGGCTAATTACGATGCTCAAGGTCGGTGCAGTTCAGATGTCGATGTCGACAGACATCGCAACGAATATTGCAACCGCCGAGCGTCTTGTGCGCGTTGCTGTATCGCAGGGTGCACAGGTCGTTTTAATTCCCGAACTTTTTGAGGGACATTATTTTTGCAAGGACGTTGACCCAAAACATCTCAATCTTGCATTGCCCATCGACGGACATCCGACCATCGCATATTTTCAGCGCGTGGCAAAAGAGCTCAATGTCGTTCTGCCGATCAGCGTTTTTGAGCGTGCCAACGAAGCATTGTTTAACACCGTCGCGATGATTGATGCCGACGGAACGGTGATGGGCATTTATCGCAAGAGCCATATTCCAGACGGCATCGGTTACAGCGAAAAATATTATTTCAGTCCTGGTGATACTGGCTTTCGCGTATGGAAGACACGACACGGAGCTATCGGTGTTGGTATTTGCTGGGATCAATGGTTTCCAGAATGTGCGCGATCGATGGCACTACAAGGGGCCGACGTGTTGTTGTATCCAACTGCAATTGGCAGCGAACCACCAAACCCTTCGTGGGATTCTGCACATCATTGGCAACGCGTTATGCAAGGCCACGCAGGAGCCAATATGGTTCCGGTCGTTGCAGCCAACCGAATCGGTCGCGAAGTTGGCGAACAAACAGAAATTACGTTTTATGGATCTTCATTCATTACCGATGCTCTGGGCGCCAAAGTGGCAGAAGCCAATCGCACGGACGAGGGTGTTTTGGTTGCAACAATCGATTGCAACGAAAACCGCGCAATGCGGAGCGCTTGGGGCTTGTTTCGAGATCGACGCCCAGAGTTGTATCGCGGCTTAACCACATTTGATGGCACGACGTCGGGCAACTAATGCCAAGGATGCCAGGAGAGTTTGCTCCTCACGAACGCACAGTTATTGCATGGCCCACACGTGACGATGTATACGGCAAGCATCTTGACGAAGCACGGGAAGCTCACGCTGCGTTAGCGCGCACGATCTCGGGCTACGAGCCTGTAACCATGATCGCAAATAAGCAAGAAGTCGAGTACGCAGCAGAGTTGTGTGGCTCAACAGTCGATGTGATTGCACTCCCTATTGATGACTCGTGGTTTAGAGACTCAGGCCCGATTTATATTTTTAATGGCAATGAGCGTTTTGCAGGCAACTGGATTTTTAATGGCTGGGGCAAAAAGTTTGTGCCGTTTGACAAAGACGCTGCTGTTGCAAGCGCGTGGGCCAAACACGCTGGTCACCCAGTGCGCAACATCGACATGGTGCTCGAAGGTGGATCGATCACATCCGATGGCGCTGGCTTGTTGGCCACAACTGAGCAATGTTTGTTGCACCCAAATCGCAATCCACACCTCAGTAAAACTCAGATAGAACAACGATTACGCAGTGAGTTTGATTTGAACGAAGTGATGTGGCTTCCGCACGGACTGTCGATGGATGCCGACACCGACGGACACGTAGACAATGTCGCGATCTTTATTGCTCCGCGCACGATGGTTTTTCAAACATGCGACGATAAATCATTGAGTGATCACTTGCGACTTGAAGAAAACCGCAAGGTTGCTCAATCTTTTGGCGTGACGATGCACGAAATTCCTGTGTTGCCAGTGATTGAGTATCACGGTGAGCGCATGCAAGTTCCGTATCTCAACTTTTACATGATCAATGGTGCAGTGATCGTTCCCGTCTGTGGTCATGCAGCAGACGACGACATGCTTGCACTTATCGGCGAATATATTCCCGATCGCGACATCATTGGTCTCGACATCGGTGGCATTCTTGCTTACGGTGGTGGTGGCATTCACTGCATCACGCAGCAAATACCTGCCGTGCTCTAACAGTTTCTAAACTGGCGCATCCATTGAGCGCAGTGGCAGTTGCTGCGACGGTAGGTTGTCCCACATGTCGGCAAGCAAATCTTCACGCAATGCACGCACGCTTGGGTCGTCCCAGCGATTGACGTGTTGCAGTGGGTCATGGGTGAGGTCGTAGAGCTCGCCCTCACCGGCTTTGCTCATAGTGCCGTCAAGCGCGGCTGTGCACACCCAGTTATCGCGACAAATTGTTCGCAGGTGCACGATCTTCCCGAACAACACTGAATCCCATTCGGTGAGCACACGCTCGTGCCCAAGTTGTTCGGCTTCCGCCTGATGAATTGGTAAACGAGGCGCTTCTACGTAGCTCGGTTGAGCAATGCCTGCGATGTGCGCAAACGTTGCGGCAAGCGAAACGTGACCGACTGGAGCAGAAACACGAGCAGGTGCAATGTTGGCACTTGGTGCAGGGCGCCAAATAAGAGGAAGCCGCATCAATGAGTCGACGTGATATGGACCCTTGAAGAGCAAGCCGAAATCGCCTTGAAACTCGCCGTGATCGGTGGTGTACAACACATCGAGATCGTTGCCCCAACCGCGTGACTCAATCGCACCCATCACTTTGGCAATGGCTTCGTCGATCAGTTCGTTTTCGACATGCGTATACGCATTGACTTCGCGCACCTGGTCTTGTGTGAGTGTGGCTGGTACCCAACGAGCTGGTGCTTCGTAGTTTGAAACGAAGGTGCCGTCGTACCAACCCCGCCAGTGTCGCAATTTGTCATCGAGTACGGCTTCGCGGGTTATTGAATTTGCAATGTAATTTTCTGGAAGATCGAGGTCTTGCCAACGAACACGGTGCATCTCCGATGCCGGTGGATCCCATGGGTGGTGTGGATCAGGAAAACTCATCCAACAAAACCAGTCGCGGTCTGCGGGCAACGATTCGAGCCATGCAATTGTGCGTTGAGCAACCCATTCGGTGTGATACCAATCGGTGGGAATTGGGTTGACATGTACTTGCGGTGCTTTGGTATCGCCACCGCCTTCTGCGTTGACTTGCAGCTCGTTATCAAGAACGCGGTAGTAATTCATTACGGCTTCTGGGTGGTTGTCGCGAATCCATTGTGAGTAGTGCAGTGCGCCTGCAGCACCGTGAGTGGCGAGCTCCATATGGTCAAAACCACGGTGCGGGTCATTTGAGTTTTCATTCGTAGAGCGATGGGCACCCATGCGATTTTCGGTGAAGCGCAAAAATGGATCGAGCAACGGCTCAAAGTGTGCCTTGCCAATCAGTGCGGTTGCGTAACCGGTCGCTCGCAAGTCGGCTGCAATACTCGGCGCATCTTCTGGCAGCGGTACACCGTTCATCCACACGCCGTGAGTGGCAACGTGTTGGCCCGTGAGCATCGTGCTGCGCGATGGCATGCACACAACATTTTGAGGATGCGCGCGATCAAACGTGATGCCGTGCTTGCTCAAGGCGTCAATTGTGGGCGTGCGAGCAATCATTCCGCCGTTGCAACCAAGTGCGTCATAGCGCTGCTGGTCGGTGGTGATGAAAAGAATCTTGCGGCCCATTTATTTCCGATCGAACATTTCTTTGACTTTGGCAATGCCTACTCCTGCTGCACCGCCGATTGGAAGCGCCAATACTTCTGGGTCCATGTCGGTTGAATACATCAGTAGGCATCGATTGGGTCCGTCAGGAATCACATCAACTGTTCCGAGATGAAACGTGATTAGTGGGTTGTTGACAATTTTGTATTGAAAGCGACGCAAGTCGTGGTCGAGGGTGACGATGTCTTCTTCAAACGTGATGCCGGCTGCAAGCACGATCCAACGTTTATTGCCCTCGACTCGGCACGAGGTAATTGGAAACCACTCATGTAGTCGTTCCGGCGCACCAACAAAAGCCCACACCGTGTCGGCGTCGCATTCGATAAAGCCAAAGCGGCGCACGGTTCCCATGGTCCAAATCTAATCTTTTCGCACTCAAACTGCACAAAGCCAACGAGTTATGAGTGGGGTATTTGCCAATCGATGGGGGCAGAGCCGTTTGCTCGAAGCGCTTGATTGATTTGAGAAAATGGTTTGGAGCCAATAAAACCATTGTGCGCCGACAATGGGCTTGGGTGAACCGACTCGATGATTGTGTGTTGCGGTTGTGTGATCAACGATTTTTTGTTGCGAGCAAAAGCACCCCACAACACAAACGCGATGGGCGATTTCTGTGATCCGAGTGTGCGCACCACGGCATCGGTAAAAACTTCCCAACCATGACCTTGGTGTGTGCCGGCACCATCTTGTCGCACGGTCAACGTTGCATTGAGTAACAACACGCCTTGACGAGCCCATGAAGTCAAATCTCCGCTAGTCGATGGCGCAATGCCAAGATCTGCGTGTAACTCCTTGTAGATGTTGCGCAGCGATGGCGGAATCTTGACGCCGTTCGCTACCGAGAAACACAAACCATTTGCTTGTCCTTGCGAGTGGTAAGGGTCTTGACCAAGTATCACTACTCGAACTTCGGTAGGAGCAGTGAGTGCGAACGCATGAAACGTTGCACCTAGAGGTGGGTAGACGTTTGCCACTTGTCGTTCGGCAGCAACAAAATTTTGCAAAGTCGACCAATATGGGGTCGTAGTTTCGTGGGCGAGTAGGTCTTGCCACAACGGCGGTAATTGGTCAGACATGGTGCGTTGATCTCGGGTCATCCGCCAAATGCTCGATAAACACGTTCTGCTGGCCCGAGCCCAAAGTATGTATTCCACCAACTCGAGAGCATCAGTGCAACAACATAAAACAACAGCGATAACGCAAGTGCGGTGTCAAGACCGGTAGCACCCACCCAATGCAACCGATGAACCACAAGATTAAAAAATACGACATGTAACAAATACACCGAGAGCGTCATGCGTCCGGCTCGTGCAAGAAATTTCGTAAGAAGCCTGAAAAGAATTGAGCGTGACGCGCGCTCGACCATAAATGAAACGAGACAGAGTGCGACAACGGCGGTTGCAAGCGTGCCAAGCGAAAACAATATGCCACGATCGAGAGGCTGTGTCGACACCAGCTTTGCGAGGACGAAATCGCGATCAGAAATTTGCGACGACGACGTAAAGAGAAAATTTGCAGCGTGCGTGGCGAGAATGAGGAGGATCGATGCGAACATAAGTCGCAGGCGAATCTTGGACAAGTGGTGAATGTGGCGTCCGAGCATGATGCCAGCGACGAAAAAGGCGATCCACGGAAACACGGGGTGGGTGTAGTCAACAAATGTGCGAATGAGCAGATTGCGTGGCGAATTGGGCGAGGGTGAGAGCCAACGAGTGTTGTTGCCATCGAGCAACTGACTTGCTCGCCACCATGAAAGGCCTGCAGCAAAGAAGATGCTTACTCCGCCAAGCGCAATCAGTCGTTTTGTTGACCACGTAAATACGGCCGCGGCGATGATGAAATACGCACCGTAATAAAAGAGGATTGTTCCGGGCCAGACCCATTGCACGAAGTAACCCACGAAATACAGCAATGCTCCGCGACGCAGTAGAACGATACGAGCATGTTGAATATCAGTACGGCTGTTTGACACTCGTGCACGTTGAGTAAACAAACTCACACCGATGCCAGCAATCAGTACAAATGTTGCGGCGAATCGTGTTGTCAGTGGTCCTGTGAGCGGATTGAACAAGCGCTCCCATGCCGACGGGTGAGTGGGGTACATGGACTGAGCGCCGTTGAGATAGGCGTGAAAATTCATAGCAACAACACCAAACAATGCAACGGCTCGCGCAACATCAAGACTTTCAATCCGCGATGACGAATTCACAAAGCGAGTTATTTCCAGGTGATGGTGTCGGCGAATACTCGTGTGAGTGGTTGCTGTACGTCAACAATGTCGTTGACTGTCGGGCAAGTTGCACCATCTTGGATAAACAAAATTGTTGAGTGCATATGTGGTGGTTCAAGCATCGCGAGGCGTTGTTTTGCGAAATGAAACGGGCTGAGATCACCCGCGTTTGCAACAACACCGTGGCTTGATCCACAACCAACTACCACAAGTGAACCGCTGCCAGTAATTGGTGTATTGCGATAGCCCGCTGTTCCGCCATTGACACGACTCACATCCAACACGTCGGTGCCGAGTGTGAGCATCGACTTGTCACCAAGCCACAAAGAAGTGCCAGAGCGGGCGATGATTTTTCGTTTTTGATTCGCAGTGCGCAATGCGTTGAGTGAATCAGCATCGACATGGCTGACGTACATTGGCAGATTGTTTGGCACAACGCTCAGCCATTGTGCGATCTCTTGCATGTGATCAGCAGCCGTGCCATCGAGTGGTGGGTGCACCGACCAACCATGCTGCTCAAAGCCAGCAGCGTTCACGGCACTCACGACCGAGGCGACACCGGAAGCACCAGCCACACCAAAACGTTGCACACTCGATCGGAGTTTGATGATCACGCGACCAGTCCAACCATGCGACACAAGTGTGTTGACATGTTGCACTGACCCAACAACGAGCACTGCATTGCGCGGCAGCGAAGTGGGCAACTCATCACCAACAGGCGTGAGCACGATTGGCGTGTGCGATGCAGGAATGTCGTGGGCCTCAAAGACTGTGCCAACCGCAATTTCGGTAGCGAATTGTGTTGCTTGTTCGATCAACAGCGGTCGGCCAAAGCCATAACCGTTGCCTTTGACTACGGGCACAAGGAGTTGGTTATTCCCAAGCAGTTCTGCCTGGGCGTGCACATGGTCGAGCCAGGCTTGGCGGTTGACTGTCAGGCGCAAAGTCATACGACTGCACGGTATCTGAAGGGTTTGGGTGAGGCGTTTAAACCCGACTTGTTAAGTCAACAATTGCCCTTTAGGCTGACTCAATGGTCAAACTCTTCAGTTTCCCCAACCCAGTCAACGAAACATCAGCCCGCATTGTTGCTGGTGGTGCTGCTCTCATGGGAACACTGTTTGCCGCAACTGGAAGTGGCTGGGTCTTAGCGGTGTTGACCTATGGCTTTATTGCGCGAGTGCTCACTGGCCCAACATTGAGCCCGCTCGGTCGACTCTCGACACAAGTGCTCACACCGTTACTCGCACCGTTGATGGAAAGTGAACATCGTATGGTGCCTGGTCCACCAAAAAGATTTGCCCAAGGTGTTGGCGCAACATTCGGCATTGTTGCAAGCGCACTGTTCGTGAGTGGAGCAGTAACCGAAGCTCGATTTGTAATTGCCGCACTCGTTGGTGCCGCATTTCTTGAATCAGCATTTGCCGTCTGCCTCGGCTGCATCATGTTTGGATGGCTGATGAAGGCTGGAGTAATTCCTGAAGAAGTTTGCGAAGAGTGCAATAACTTCAGTTCGCGTTCTTTGGCCACGACGTCAGGTCAGGCTTAAGCGCGTCGAAGTTTTGTTCTCGGACAACACCCTTCCAAACACCAACTCCGTACGAGGCGTCGTCAAGCACGCGTAATGCAGTAAATCGGATCGGGTCAAGCTTTGGTCGCCCTTTCCACCATTCGTACATTGATGGAACTACTGCAGCAGTAATTAATACCCAGCGCATTCGTTTTGAAAACAGTGCGAGCACAACTGCAATTGGCCACCACACTCGCGTAATCGCTGAAGCAATAGTGCGACCAGCATGCAAATTGCCAAGGCCAGCCAAACGCGCAGACTCTTCAACGGCGTTTGGGATATCGCGCAATTTGCGAGCAAGTGCAGCGATTGTTCCTGCGCCGACTAATGCGCCAAAGATTGGGTAACCAAGCGCGATAAGTGCCCACATGCCAGCCGAATATCCGCTCACTCGCACAGGAGCAAGTGCGCCTTTGTGTCTTTGCGCAAGCGCAGCGGCCGATGTGCCGTAGCCAATTCTCTGCGCAACAAAATCGCTGACAGTTGATCGCGGTAGGTGAGTGCATACCGCGGTTGGTTGGTAACGACAGCGCCAACCGGCTGTGTCAAGACGCCACAGTGCATCTACGTCTTCACCAACTTGCAGTGATTCATCGAAGCCATGGATCTGACGCATTGCCTCGGTGCGACACAACCACATTGCCGAGGGTGTGTAACTAATGCGCGTGCCTTTACGAATTCGACCCTCAAGTGGACCAAGGTCGAGCGGTGATCTCAACGCTTCATAAGCAGCTAATGCACCTTCGGTAGATGCACTGACAATGCGCGGTGCAACAAGCCCTACGCGCTCGTCGGCAAAATACGAAAGCAGCTCAATCAACGTGTTGTTTTCAAGTGTCACGTCTACATCGATAAACGCAACAAATGGTGTGGTCACAAATTGCAATCCGTGGTTACGTGCAGCGCCTGGACCCTTATTGTGGTCGAGCGAAACAACTCGTGCACCCGCAATGTTGGAAATTGCGTGCGGTGATGCGTCGTTTACAACGATAATGGTGGCTGCAGTTGTAGAGAGCTTTGTCAGTTTGTCAACAAGAGTGTGGAGCAAGCGCGCGTCTTTGGCATTACGCACATGCGCAGGAATCACAATGCTCACATCGGCAAGCGTGAAAGGTTGCTCGCTGCCAACGATGTGTGTCGGATGAATCGCGCCGGCATCGAGCAGACGGTTCGTGAGTGCTTCGTGACCTGCGGGAAGTGGTAATCCGATTTCGAGTAGCTCTGCTACGCGACGACCCTCTTCGCTCAGAGTAAACATCTTGAGTGGAGAGCCTGCGAACACCATGAGACCGCGCACAGGACGGCGCCAAGACGGATCAACAATGAAGTGTGGCTGATTGATGAGGTCGGTCATGATTATGAGTTATTTGGTTCGCTAGTTCATGTGTTCGTTTATAAAGGTAACGAGATCGTGGGTTAATTGCGAGAGCAAGTTGTGACCGTGTTCGGATGTCGCAGTAACTGGGTCGCCCAACACGCCGTTGGTCGAAACTGCGCGTACTCCGCCACTACGTAACTGCGCAGAAATCTCGCTGATCGGCTTGGTTGATCCAGTCTCGGCCTTTGCCATGTTGACTTGCTCTGGGTTGATTACAAGCATCATCGACGTCTCGCTCGCACCCGCGTGAGCGTCACCGTGCTCGATGCGCGGCCACCACGCAGCAACATTTCGTTGCTCATTGGCAAGTATGCGAGTCGCGGCAGCGACGGCATCGGCATTGCCACCATGACCATTTACGAATACCACGCCATTGCACCAATCGGCTGAGCGAACGATCTCAACCAAGACTTGAGTGAGAGCTTCGGTTCCGATCGAAAGTGTGCCGGGAAAGCCAGCATGCTCGCCACTTGCAGAAATAGTCAGACTGGGAGCGATCAGAACGCGGTTGTCATGTCGTGCTGCCCGCACACACAAGTACTGAGCAATTTGAGTGTCGGTGTCAAGCGGCAAGTGTGGGCCGTGTTGTTCACACGATCCGATTGGCAATAACAAAATGATTGATTGTCGACTTGCGACCTCTGGCCAAGTGTTGGTTGCGATGTTGTTGGCCACGCCAAAGACTAAGCGCGAAGGCGTTTGCGCACAAAGCGCACTACTTCAATCAGCACAGTTGCGCTTAATGCTCCACCGAATGCAACCAGAAATGCTTTGGTGTGGTCTTCCTGGAAAGTTTTGCCACCGATATAGCCAAGTAGCGACGCATAGAGCGCCCAAATTGACGCAGCAGCGACTATCCATCCAACGAACCAGCGATGATCGCGACGTGTGATGCCACAAGTCAGTGTTAATAGGGTGCGACCACCCGGTATGAATCGCGCTGTGATGAGGAGCAAACCGCCGCGTTGTTCAATCTGGTGAATTACCTTTTCTAATCTTTGTCGGCTTTTCTCGTTGCGTGTATATCGCTTGAGGATCCGTTCGCTTGCTTGGCGGCCAATCAGGTACGACATGTTGTCGCCTATGAATGCGCCTGCTGCGGCTACCAGTATCACGATCGCTATTGACAATTTTCCAGTACCCGCGCTAACGCCACCCACGATGACAAGTGTTTCGCTTGGCACGATTGGTATCACTGAGTCGGCAACTGCGATCGTAAAGATGATCAGGTAAAACCAAGGCGACGATGAAAAGTGCTCAAGCCACGCAAAAAAGTCGTTGAGCAGGTTCATTACATTTCAACCAAAACGTTAAGCGTTTTCCTCATGAGACTTCAGGCGACGAATATTTGGCAAGTGCCGAATAATGATCATGCCAACGAGCCCAAGTGCTGCAGCCAACTCCCACATGTTGTCGTTGCGCCAAATAGCGACATACACCGGAACAGCAATTGTGATGACAAGCGAAGCGACCGATGACTTACCCGTTGTCTTGCGGAGTACGAACCAGGATGTGCACAAGATCAAACTCATGACGGGGTACAGCACGTACATCACACCGCCGCCAGTGGCGACACCTTTGCCGCCGACAAACTTGCGTGTTACAGGAAATGTGTGCCCAATTACTGCGGCATAACCGCAGGCGTACGCAAGATACGAGACGCGAAGCGGATCTGGTTGTGTGTTCATCACAAACCAGGCAATTGCAACCGACGCAGAACCTTTGAGCACGTCGGCCAAAAACACAACAAGGCCGTATTTCCAACCGAGCAAGCGCACGACGTTGGATGTTCCTGGATTACCCGAACCCGCTGCAGTTACATCGACACCGCCGCGCTTGGCAACAATGAGTGCACTTGGAAACGTGCCAAGAAAATACGAAACAATGATGGCACTGATAATCAGCAGTGGATTGACGTCGTTCATACCCGTTCCATTCGTTGCACTGCTTCTTTGGATGAAGCCAGCCGCGGAGTATTGATCTTTACAGGTCTTGAGTGGTCCATTGACGGCTTGGGGATGAGGTTGATAGATGCTGCCTTGACGAGTTCTTCACCGTGGCCCGTGACGCACTCTGGGTCTGGTCCATCTAGTGGTATACCGGTAAAGAACTTGGCGGCCATGCATCCGCCTTGGCAGGCGTCGTAACTGCCACAAGCCGAACACGCGCCTTCGGATTCTGGCTCGCGTAGCGACAAGAAGAGGTCGCTTTCTTTCCACACCTTGGTGAAGCCTCCATCGTCCAAGAGTGAGCCAGCTTTGAATTGATCATGAATAACAAACGGGCACGCATACACATCGCCGATCGGGTCGATCAAACACACCACACGACCAGCACCGCACAGGTTGAGACCGGGGAGCGATTCGCCGAATGCGTTTAAGTGGAAAAACGAATCACCTGTGAGCACGTTCTCGCCATGCTTCATCAACCAGTCATAAATCTGACGCTGTTGTTGTTGTGTTGGGTGCAACTCGTCCCACGTGTCGGCACCTCTACCCGATGGTCGTAGACGGGTGATGCGCAATTGCGCGCCGTATGAATCGGCAAGTGCCTTGAATGCATCGAGTTGATCGACGTTGTGTCGTGTCACAACAACAGAAATTTTGAATTGTCCAAAGTTGGCTTCGCGTAAATGGTTCATTGCTGCAATTGCTGTTGCGTAAGAGCCCTTGCCGCGCACAGCATCGTTGGTTGCAGCATCCACGCCGTCGAGGCTGATTTGAATGTCGAGGTAATTCATCGCGGCCAAACGACGTGCATTTTCTGCTGTGATGTATGTGCCGTTCGTCGAAAACTTGACGCCAATGTCATTGGATTCTGCATGTTCGAGAATCTCAAAAAAATCTTTGCGTATCATCGGCTCGCCACCACCGATATTGATGTAGAACACTTGCAAGTCGCGCAATTCGTCAAGCACGGCTTTTGCTTGATCGGTTGAAAGTTCGCGTGGGTCTCTAGTACCGCTACTCGACAAACAGTGCACGCACTGCAGGTTGCAGGCGTAGGTGATTTCCCAGGTCAAGCAAATTGGTGCATCAAGACCAGCCTTGAGTTGTGTCGCGAGCGTTTTACCTGACACGAATGATGTCCGATGCTGCGAGTGAGTCGATGGCCTCTACAAAACTCGGCCACCGCGATGGCTGAATGTCGTGCGCGCCGAGTGCGTCTTGCAGCGTTGCGTAGTCGGCAACGTCGCGCACCACAGCAACAACGTCTGGGTGTTTTAAAAAAACAAGCTTGCGGTTGCCGTAGTGATAGGCAAGCGCACCAAATGATTCAGGGCGCAGTGCTACTTGCGGATTTAATTCGCATGCTGTTTCCAGCGTGATTGACATGATGTGGAGGACGAACTAGCGGTACTTAGTAGACGCCGCACATGCCGTCAATCGAAATTTCTTCGACAAGCAGTTCGGTGGCATCGTGTTGAACAGCCGGTTTGGCTGAGTCGACATCTTGTGTGATTTCGCTTATTTGGGCTGTTGCTGTGGGTTCCATTACCTGCCAACAATACTCAAATGGCCCCTCTCGGGCTAGCGTCAGCGTAGGAAGTGTTGCTAGAAGAGCCATACACAAGGGGGACATCGTGAAGACAAAAGCAGCAGTGTTGTGGGAATTGAATGCTCCGTGGAGCATTGAGGATATTGAATTGGATGCGCCAGGCCCAAACGAAGTGTTGGTGAAGTTGGCCGCTTCTGGTCTTTGTCACTCAGACGAGCATCTTGTTACCGGCGACTTGCCATTCGAGCTTCCGATCATTGGTGGTCACGAAGGTGCTGGCGTTGTGCAACAAGTCGGCGCGAATGTGAGTTGGCTTGCGCCTGGCGATCACGTCGTATTTGGTTTCATCCCATCGTGTGGTCGTTGTGTGAGTTGCTCGACTGGTCACCAAAACTTGTGTGACCTTGGTGCCTACATGGCAACTGGCAAGCAGATCAGCGATCAGACTTCGCGACATCATGCTGGCGGCAAAGACTTGGGTGTGATGTGTCTACTCGGAACATTTGCGCAACACACTGTGGTGCACGAAGCAAGTTGCATCAAAATCGAACAAGATGTGCCGCTCGATCGCGCGTGCTTGCTCGGTTGCGGTGTTGTAACTGGCTGGGGTTCGAGCGTGTATGCAGCCGAAGTGAAGCCTGGCGACACTGTTGTAGTCGTCGGTGTCGGTGGCATTGGCGCAAATGCAATCCAAGGTGCACGCATTGCTGGTGCAAAACAAATCATTGCGATTGACCCAATCGAGTTTAAGCGTGAGAAAGCAATGGAGTTTGGTGCGACACATAGCGCCAACTCGATGGCCGAAGCAGTCCCACTGTTGCAAGAACTCACTCGTGGCACCATGGCCAACAAAGTGATCATGACGATGGGCGTCGGTAGTGGCGCAGTAATTCATGAAGCAATGGCACTGACTGCAAAGCGTGGTCGTGTTGTCGTAACCAACATTCACCCCGCAATGGAGTTTGGTGCATCGGTAAGTTTGCTCGACATGACGTTGATGGAAAAGCAACTTGTTGGATCGCTCTTTGGCTCTGGAAATCCACGCTCCGATATTCCAAAGTTGCTCGGCTTGTATCGCGAAGGTCAACTCGATCTCGACGGTTTGGTCACCCGCACTTACACGTTGAATGACATCAACGAGGGTTACCGCGCGATGCGTGACGGAGAAAATATCCGTGGCGTCATCAAATATGACTGATCAGCAAACATCAAGCCAGATAATTCATGCAGTCGGCAACGATGTTGTCGGGCGTCAGCGTGAAATTGAGTTGGTAGTTGCAGCACTTGTTGCTGGACGACATATGTTGCTTGAAGGACCTCCTGGCACGGGTAAAAGCACGTTATTGCGTGCAGTTGCTCAAAGTATGTCGGTTGGGTTTTCGTTTGTTGAGGGCAACGCCGAGCTCACACCTGCACGACTGATTGGTCACTTTGACCCAGCTCGCGTCTTGACCGACGGCTACGCACCTGACGTCTTTGTTGATGGCCCACTCGTAACAGCATTACGTGAAGGTTCATTGTTGTATGTAGAAGAGATCAACCGAATTCCGGAAGAGACGCTCAACGTGTTGATCACGGTGATGAGCGAAGGCGAGATAACTGTGCCGCGACTGGGCAAAGTGGTCGGCACCGATGGATTTCGACTGGTTGCAGCAATGAACCCGTTTGATGCCGTGGGTACGGCGCGCATTTCAAGCGCTGTGTATGACCGAGTGTGTCGTGTTGCAATGACATATCAGTCTTCTCAAGACGAGTGTTCAATTGTTGATCGCAATCTCAAGGCAAATAACCAAAAAAATAGCGCTGGTGTGCAACCAGACGCTGCGTGGGTAACAAAAGTTGTTGAAGTTGTTCGTCGCACACGCAGTCATCCTGATTTGCGAGTTGGGTCATCGGTGCGTGGGGCGATTGATACTGCTTTGGTGGCATCGAGTTTGGCCGAAGTGCGCTCGTCGAAAAATATTTCTGCATCAATTGGGCTCGATAGTGCACTAGTTGCCATCAGTGGCAGAGTGCGTATTCGAGAAGGAAGTGTGCGTAATGCAGAAGAAGTTGTTGCCGAAATTTGGAATGACGTTTTTGGTTTGAGCGCCGGAGACGAGTCAGCGGGAAAAGCTGGCGCCCCGACTGGGGCCACGACCTCGAACTAGCAAATCCGGCAGTTAAAGAGGGCGCGCTCGCCGAGCAAGCAGAGAGTCAAGCAAATAAGAAAACTGTTTCGCGAAGTGACTTGGCGCGACATGATCGATTTGAACAAATTTCTCCAGAAGTTGGCGAGCTCGATGAAGCCGCAGTAGACGAAGCTCTGAACGAATCTCCTGACGAAATACTCGGCATGCTCGCAGACTTGACCGCAGCAACCGACCCAAAGTTGCGTGAACTTGCACGCCGACTTGCAGGGCGAGTGATGCTCGAAATTGCGCGCACTGGCAAGCCGCGTCCGCGCGGTATTGGCAAGATGACGCTTGTCAATTATCAGCCAGATGCAGGTGATATCGACATCGACGCGAGTCTGGATGGACTAAACGAAATACGAGTGCATGGCGCAGTCGATGTAGATGCCCTCAAAGTGCGTGGCTGGACAAAACCGGGAACAGCATTCAGTTTGGTAGTTGACCGCAGTGGCTCGATGGGTGGGAAGCCACTTGCTAATTCGGCAATGGCTGCTGCGGCTATAGCCAGTCGCGAGCCAAGTGATTACAGCGTGCTGGTGTTTGGCAATGACGTTGTGGTTGCAAAGTCGCAGAATGTTTCGCGGTCAAGCGAACAGGTAGTCAACACGGTGCTTTCGTTGCGTGGGTTTGGCACAACCAACCTTGCTCAGGCATTGACCACTGCAAGCACTCAACTTGCACGTTCTCGGGCAGGTAGGCGAGTAACGATTTTGTTCTCCGATTGTCGCTCGACTGTTGAGGGCGATGCGGTGCTTGCGGGTAGTTCGCTTGAAGAGCTTGTGGTCATCGCACCAGTTGATGACGATGCAGAGGCTCGCGTATTTGCACAACAAGTAGGCGCAAGGTTTACAACAGTAAGTGGGCCAAGCGATGTGCCCGATGCATTACGACGAGTGCTCGACTAGCGGCAACTCGGATCGTTTGGTGGAGCAACACCGAGTGTTGCCTGCTCTGGTGCAACAACTGGAAGTGTCGTTGGTGGTGCAGATGATGAAGCGTTGCTTGTGTACTTCACGTAATTCACCGGCACTATTTCTATACTCGTGATGCCGCCGAGGGCGCCTTCGTTTGTTGTCATGCCTGAGGTTGGGGTATCTGATGTAGTTGGCGCATCAGTGGCCGAACCAGGAGTGGCCAAACTTGCTTTGCCCTGAAACAAGGCGAGAATTTCGCGCATCGTGTCGTTTTGAATTCGCGGTATAAGAACGGACTGATCGCCGACCATTTCGCCAGTTGCAGCAATTGTGTAGGTGGGAATACTGCTGGTATTGAGGTCGCGCATTGCCTGTGCCAGTTGCAGCATTGAGATTGGTGTGAGTTGATCATCGGTGATCACATTTTTGAGCGCCGCGTTAAGCAGTTTGTTTGCAACAGATGGGCTAGTCGATCCCTTATCAAGAGCCCGTTGCATGGCGCGGCGAATGAAGTCTTGTTGACGGCTGATACGACCAAGATCACCCGTTCCGTCTTTGATCCAATCATTTTTTGCAGTGTCAAAGTAGGAGTAACCAGATCGAGATCGTACGTATGCGAGTGCGTGATCGCCAGAAAACTCAAAGCAACTCGGTGCCGGCACGTATAGACCAGTTTTTTTGTCGCGAGTCTCGTACAAAAATGGAATGCTGACTCCGCCTACCGCATTGACGATTTCCTTAAAGGCACAAAAGTCGATGTTGACATAGTGATCGATACTGATTCCAAAGTTTTGGTAAATCGTGTCGACGAGCTTGTTTGGGTTTTTGCGATCAAAAGCAGTGTTGATGCGGTTGGTGCGAGTAGAACCAGCAATTTTGACCCACAAGTCACGCGGAAAAGACAAAAATGCCGCGCGGTTATCTTTGGGATCAACGCGAATAATCATGATCGTGTCGCTGCGCTCGCCAAAGCTTGTTCGATCGCCAAATGCTCCTGCATACGGAGAATCTGGGTCGACACAACTGCCGTTGTCTGAGCCAGTGAGCAAAAAGTTTTTGGCGGCGAGGTCGCCTTCGGTCAAATTCCAGTTATCGGAAGGCGTGATTTCGGCGTCAGAACTTGGTTGACCGTTTGGGTCACGATTGAGTGAAACAACTTGTCGGGCGTTGAGACGGTTGTTGGCCCACAACATGCCAATTCCAGCAACAAGTAATGCACACACCACAACAATGTTGAGTGCAAGAACGAAGTAGTGCGAACGAGGTCGCTTGTAGTGACTCACTTGGCGTCCACTACTGGTGCGAGTCGCACAGTCGTCACGATATGTGCAACTGAATCACCTGCTGTGTGCGAAACAAACTCGACTGCAGGTACAACACCAGCGTTTTGCAAGTCACCAATGCACACTTTGAGCAATGCAATTTGTGCATCTGTTGCACTCACGGATGTGTACTCAACCTCGGCACGTTGCGAGAGTTTGGCTTCTGTTTTGGTGCGACGAATAACACCGATCACGTTGCACGCACTGTCGAGCATCATCTCGAAGGCATCAATATGTTTGGTATCTCCGGTAATTTCAGTAACAGTTGGCCATTGCGCCAAGTGGATCGAATGTTGTTTCCACCAACTCCATACTTCTTCGGTGGCAAATGGAATGTGAGGAGCAAACAAACGTTGCATGACACTCAGCGCGCGTTGAAGTGCAGCCCGAGCCGAGGCAGAAATATCGGTAGTGCCGTATGCACGCATCTTGACGAGTTCGAGATAGTCGTCGCAGAACCACCAAAAGAATGATTCGGTGCGCTCGAGTGCTCGCGCGTAGTCAAATGTTTCGAACGCCGTGGTTGCATCGTTGATCACAACGCTGAGTCGTTGCAACATAGCAACGTCAAGCGGCTCAGTCGGCACCACGTCGGCACTTACGTCACCAGCACCCAACACAAACTTTGTTGCGTTCAGCAACTTGGTGGCGAGTTTGCGTCCAACCTTCATTTGGTCTTCGCTAAATGCGGTGTCGACTCCTGGTCGGGCAGATGCAGCCCAGTAGCGCACAGCGTCGCTGCCGTATTGCTCAAACAAATCGATTGGTGTTACGACGTTGCCCTTCGACTTCGACATCTTCTTGCGATCAGGATCCAAGATCCATCCCGACAGTGCAGCGTTGCGCCACGGAGCAACACTGTGTTCGAAGTGGGAACGAACGGTTGTTGCAAAGAGCCATGTGCGAATGATGTCGTGGCCCTGTGGTCGCACGTCCATTGGGAAAACATTGTTAAACATTGCTGGGTCGTCGAGCCAGCGACCAGCAATTTGTGGCGTCAATGAAGATGTCGCCCACGTGTCGAGCACATCAGCATCACCGATAAATCCACCCGGAACACCGCGCTGTGCTTCGGTGAAATCACCTGGTACATCGGTACTTGGATCGATTGGTAATCGTGATGCTTCAGGAACAAGTGGGTTCGAATAGTCGGGTTCACCGGCTTGATTGAGTCGATACCACAGCGGCACTGGCACGCCAAAGTAACGCTGACGACTTACGAGCCAGTCACCGTTCAGTCCGTCGACCCAGTTGCTGTAGCGATGTTGCATAAATTCTGGATGCCAAGCCAACTGATCGCCGCGTGCCAGCAATGCTGCGCGCAAATCGGTATCGCGACCGCCGTTGCGGATGTACCACTGACGGCTTGTCACGATCTCGAGAGGTCGATCGCCCTTTTCGTAAAACTTGACAGGGTGAGTGATTGGTTTTGGCTCGCCGCGCAAGTCACCACTTGTGCGCAGCATCTCGACGATGGCGGTCTGAGCCTGCTTCACCGATTTGCCGGCAAGTGCCGCATAGTGCTCGAGACCAGTAGCACTTGTCATGCCGTCTGGTGCTTGCGTCAAGATGCGACCATCGCGTCCAATAATTGGGCGTGTAGGCAAATTGAGTTCGCGCCACCACACAACGTCGGTGAGATCACCAAATGTGCAGACCATCGCAATGCCCGTACCTTTATCGATCTGTGCAAGTTCGTGTGCGAGCACAGGTACTGCAACATCAAACAACGGCGAGCGCACCATGGTGCCAAAAAATGGTTTGTAGCGGTCGTCGTCTGGGTGAGCAACGAGTGCAACGCAAGCAGGGATGAGTTCTGGTCGCGTAGTCGCGATCAATATTTCGCCACCAGACTCATGCTTGAAAGAAATGTCGTGGAATGCACCAGGACGCTCGCGATCTTCTAATTCGGCTTGCGCAACAGCTGTTCCAAAATCTACGTCCCACAAAGTTGGTGCTTCTTGTGCGTAGGCCTCACCGCGCGACAAGTTGCGCAAGAACGCGTCTTGGCTTGTGCGTCGCGCGTGATCGCTGATGGTGGTGTACAACAGCGACCAATCGACCGACAATCCAAGTCGGCGAAACAGGTCTTCAAAAACTTTTTCGTCTTCGTGCGTGAGCTCTTCGCACAACGCAATGAAGTTTGGGCGAGAAATTGCAACTGCGCGTTGATCCTTGGGCACGTCGCCGCGAAATGGCGGCACAAATGTGGGGTCATGAGCAACGCTCGGGTCGCATGACACACCAAAATAATTTTGCACACGTCGTTCGGTCGGCAGTCCGTTGTCGTCCCAACCCATCGGATAAAAAACTGACTTGCCACGCATGCGCCAAAACCTGGCGACAGCGTCGGTATGTGTGTAGCTAAACACGTGGCCCATGTGTAGTGAACCGCTCACAGTGGGTGGAGGAGTATCGATGGCAAAGACGTTGTCGCGAGTGGCCTTGCGGTCAAATGCGTATGTGCCCGAGGCATCCCACTGTGCAATCAACTTGCTTTCGACGTTGTCGAGGGAGGGCTTATCGGGCACGGTCATCGCGCATTAACTGTATTGGGTCAGGCCACTGCTTGGCCTACAACTGCGCCTCTAGGCTGTGTGCGTGCTGCACTTATATGACACCGTGACACGCGATGTGCGCGAACTCAAAATGCGTGAGCCAGGCAAGTTGGGCATCTATTTGTGTGGCCCAACCGTCTATGGCCCACCGCATTTGGGCCACGGTCGAGCCA
Organism: Actinomycetota bacterium; assembly: GCA_009701105.1. Next base: position 24,503 of record WLKU01000003.1, read on the forward strand.
CTTTGGTCTACGACATTTTGCGTAGATATATGGAGTGGTGCGGTGTTCAGGTGCGATTGGTATCCAATATCACCGATATTGACGACAAGATCATCGACCGCGCAAATCGCGAAAATCGTCCGTGGGCAGAAATCACTCACAAATGCGAAACCGTGTGGTTTGACGCAATGAACGCACTTGGTGTGATGCGACCAACCGATGTGCCGCACGCAACCGAATACGTAGAACAGATGGTTGACATGATCGGCGAGTTGATGTCGAGCGACAGCGCGTACGCAACCGATGACGGTGTGTACCTCGATATTTCGTCGGTGCCAGATTACGGATTACTTGCGCATCAAAATTTGGACGACATGTTGTCTGGTGGTGGCGATCGCGAAGTGTTGGGTGCTGCACAAAAGCGTCACCCAGCCGACTTTGCACTGTGGAAGTTTTCTAAACCTGGCGAACCAAGTTGGTCATCACCGTGGGGTGAGGGTCGACCAGGGTGGCACAGCGAATGTGTAGTGATGAGTCTGCAATTACTTGGTGAAGGTTTCGACTTGCATTGCGGTGGCGCCGACTTGCGCTTTCCTCACCACGAAAACGAACGCGCCCAAGCAGTGGCTCTTGGCAAGACATTTGCCCAGCACTGGATGCACAACGGTTTCGTTGTCGACACCGAAGGTGAAAAAATGTCGAAGAGCCTCGGCAACGTCACCAATCTTGTCGACTTGGTGCAGCATTACGACCCACGCGCATACCGCATGTTGTTGTTGCAAACGCACTACCGCTCACCGGTCAAGGTGGGTCAAGACAACATTGATTCATCGGTCAAGTCACTGGCCAATCTGGATGGGTTTGCAGACCGCATGACCAAGGCTGCGTTGCCAGCAATGTCTGCTGACACTGAAGTGCTCGCCAAGTTTCGTGAAGTAATGGACAACGACATCGATACAGCAAACGCAATGGCAATTATTTTTGACACCGTACGACGCGCCAATATTGCCATCGAGTCTGGCGACACTCAAGCATGTGCAGCCTTGGCAACTGCAGTGCACGAAATGTGCAATGCGCTGGGCCTCATGTTGCGCAGTGGCGACGATATTGACGCAGCGATTGTCGAGCGCGCACAACAACTGGATGCTGCTCGCGTGGCAAAAGATTTTGCAACGGCTGACGCCATCCGTATTGAACTGCAAGCAGCTGGCTACGTGGTCGAGACCACCAAGGCCGGCACTCGCGTGCGTCGCGCATGACCGAGACTCAAAAAACTTCACGCGAGCCTTTGCCGCGCGG
>WLKU01000030.1 GCA_009701105.1 Actinomycetota bacterium
CATCAAGTTCGGCATCGGTCAGAGACCCACAATCACGCGTCTCGACCACAACTGACATGCCTACAGTCTGCCAGCAAAACTTCGGTTTCGGCAGGGGTCATCTATGCAATCGTTGCGGCATCTCCAAACGATGCTCGTAGTTGACCCATTACTCGATCTAGGTTGACCGTGTATTGCGCGCCAAGGCTTACTGCTTTGTCGTCTGACAGATGCAGAAATACAGGCGCATCGCCAGGGTGCTCTAGCAACACCGCCTGCAAATCTGCAATCAAGGTCTCGGTGATCGCCTGAGCGCTGAATCTCAAATGCAATGAGTCCTGCGATGATCGCAAACCTTCCAAAACAATAATTTCAGTGGCCATAAAGCCGACTTTTGTTTCATCGCGCGCATCCATTCTGCCCCGTACCGAGATCAGCATGTCATCGGCAAGTTGATGCCCATATTTTTCGAGAGTCTTCGGAAAAACGGTGACTTCAATTGCACCTTGCAAATCCTCCAACATGAAAGTGGCCATCTGGTCACCTCTTTTGGTGTACCGCCGGTTGACCTGGTTGACAATGCCACCAATGGTCATAAACGCACCGTCAGCAGATTCGAGCGCTTCAGGAATTGAACAATCAACCCGACGACGCAGAGCACCTTCAATGCCCATCAGCGGATGATCCGAGACATACAGACCAAGCATCTCTTTTTCGAACTTCAGTTGCTCGGATTTTTCAAAATGCAGGTCAGGAATCAACTGACGCTCACTGAACCCGCCTTCAGTTTCTTCCATCTCGCCAAACAGGCTCATGACACCCTGATCCTTTTCTTCACGACGCTTCAAGGTCGTGTCGATAATCGGCATGAATGAAGCAAGTAACCCCTTGCGTGGATGACCAAGCTTGTCAAATGCGCCAGCCTTAATCAGCGACTCGATCGCCCTCTTGTTGAGTACGTCAGTTGGAACTCGCTCAGCAAAGTCATAAAAAGATTCGAATGGGCCATATGTGTTGCGATGCTCAATAATTTTCGTTGAGAGACCCTCGCCCACATTGCGAATAGCAGAGAGACCGAACGTGATCTTGCGCACCTCACCGTCAAGCACTGGTTCGAAATTGACGCCAGAAAGATTGATGTCGGGCGTGAGCACAACGATGTTATTCATGCGTGCATCAGAAAGATACACAGCCGCCTTCTCATAATTGGTCTTGACGCTGGTGAGCAAGCACGCGACGTACTCAACCGGAAAATGCGTCTTCAGATATGCGGTTTGATACGAAATCAATCCGTACCCATACGCGTGGCTTTTTGCAAACGCGTAGTCGGCAAACTTTTCGATCATGTCGAAAATGGTTGTACCCAATTCATCGCCATAGCCCAACTTGATGCAACCCGCTTCAAAACCGGCGCGTTGTTCCGCCATGGCTACTTTGTCTTTTTTGCCACATGCTTTTCGCAACGTGTCTGCTTCGGCCAGCGAATACCCAGCAAACTTCTGCGCCACGCGCATCACGCTCTCCTGATAAATCATGAGCCCATATGTGTCACCCAACAGTTCTGCAGCATCTGGATGGAAATACTCATTCTTTTTGCGATTGTTTTTGTAGTCGGCAAAATCATTGTGCATGTTCTCGCCCATTGGGCCTGGACGGTACAAAGCAAGAACTGCAGAAAGATGCTCAAACGTTTCTGGCATCAAGGAACGAAGTAGAGCTCGCATTGGTGTGCTCTCCAGCTGAAAAACCCCAATGGTGTCACCACGTGCAAGCAACTCAAAAGTTGGCTTGTCGTCAATCGGCAATTTGTCTATATCGAAGTCGCTATCACGAAATTGGCGGATCATGGCATTGGCATCGCTCAACACGTCAAGGTTGCGAAGCCCCAAAATATCCATCTTGAGTAGTCCGAGTGCCTCAACACCATGCATTTCGAATTGTGTCACCACCGGTGCATCTTCTGGGTTCTGACCTTGTTCTGTTTTGCGCTGAATAGGTAGGTACTCGGTCAATTTCTCTTTTGTAATTACTACGGCAGCAGCATGGATGCCAACGTTGCGCTTGAGACCTTCGAGACCTCTCGCAACGTCAACAACTTCTTTGACTTCGCTATCGAGTTCGTACAAAGCCCGCAATTCTGCAGCAGCGCGGTATCCGTCCTTATGTTCACCTTTCGGATCAGGCTCTAGACAGAACTTAAGTGGTGTGTCACGACCCATAACTACAGGCGGCATCAATTTTGCAATTTTGTCGCCGACGATATATGGCTTGCCCAGCACTCTCGCGGCATCGCGCACAGCGTTGCGTGCCTTGATAGTGCCAAACGTAATGATCTGCGCAACGTGATCACGACCATATTTATCTGATGCATACCGAATCATCTGATCTCGGTAACGCGAGTCAAAGTCCATATCGATATCGGGCATAGTGACGCGACTCGGATTCAAGAATCTTTCAAACAGCAAGTCGTACTTGATCGGGTCTAAGTCGGTAATGCGTAAGCAATACGCAACTGCACATCCAGCGGCCGATCCACGACCAGGACCAACACGAATCGAATGGTCACGCGCGTAGCGAATCATGTCCCACACGATCAAGAAGTACGAACTGAAACCCATCTGCTCAATAGTTTGCAATTCGAAGTTGAGTCGTTCAAGCACTGCAGGTGGAAGTTTCTGACCCCATCGTTCCTTGGCTCCTTCGAGAGCAAGGTGGTGCAGATATTCGCCGTCGGTCTTGAATCCTGCAGGCAACTCAAAGTTTGGCAGCACTGGCTTTCCAAACTCGATCTCGATGTTTGCTCGCTCGGCGATCCAAAGTGTATTGCTACAAGCTTCTGGCACGTCTCGGAACAACCACTGCATCTCTTGAGCGCTTTTCAAATAATGTTCGGATCCCTCAAACTTGAAACGATTTGGATCTGACATCGTGCAACCTGTTTGCACACACAACAAAGCGTCGTGAGCAGCATGATCGTCTCGATGCGTGTAGTGGGTGTCGTTGGTGGCAAGCAACGGCGCGCCAATTTTGCGTGAGAGTTCAATGAGGAGAGGATTGGTCCTTTTTTGATCTGCAAGTCCATGATCCTGCAATTCAATAAAGAAGTTATCTTTGCCAAAAATATCTTGCAGTCTTCCAGCGCAATCATGGGCGCCAGTGACGTCGCCCTTCATTAATCGTTGTAGCACGTGTCCACCCAAGCATCCGCTCGTTGCGATCAAACCCTCATGATGCTCGTGGAGTAACTCCCAGTCGATGCGTGGTTGGTAGTAGTAGCCCTCCAAAAATGCGCGGCTCGACAACTGAATCAAATTCTTGTAGCCAACATTGTTTTCCGCAAGGAGTGTGAGGTGGTAATAGACCTTGCCGCCAGACTCGGTTTCTCCACCCGAATCATCCACCCTGCCTCGCCGAGAGGGCCGCTCAGAGCGATGCTCATGAGCCATATATGCCTCAGTGCCAATGATTGGCTTGATGCCCTGCTCTTTACACTGTCGATAAAAATCGAGCGTTCCGTACATGTTGCCGTGATCGGTCATGCCCAACGCTGGCTGACCATCGGCTACGGCTGCTGCAACCAACTCGTCAAGTCGCGATGCGCCATCTAACATCGAAAACTCGGTATGGACATGCAAGTGGGTAAACGAATCTCCCACTTAGATCTCCTTTCGTTTTTCGATCGATGTTTACGGCAAAAAGCCGCGTTGGAGGACAGAGATTATCAGTGGGGTGTTTACCAGTGGTGCTTACCTGTATTAACTCGCTATTGGCTAGAGATACGTGCCAGGGCGATCCGAGATTTCAGGGACATCTGCCCCACCAGGTCCACTTGGCAATTGGCGCATCTGATTTAGCTGTTGATTCGCGGCCAGTTGCTGCGCAAACAATGTTGCCTGTATTCCATGAAACAGACCTTCGAGCCAACCAACCAATTGGGCCTTGGCAACTCGTAGCTCGCTGTCTGAGGGCGTCACTCCATCGCGAAAAGGCAGCGACAGCATCCGCAGCTCTTCTGCCAGGTCTGGCGACAAAGCTTCAGTCAGTTCGACAATAGATCGTTCATAAATTTCCGCAAGACGTTCGCGAGCTGGTCCATCCATGGTCATTGAATGCACTTCGTCAAGCAGCTGCTTAATCATCGAACCAATGCGCATTACCTTTGCTGGTGCTGTCACAGTTTCGTTTGGAATTACCGGTGGAATTACTGGTGGATTTTCTGGGGCTTCTTCTTGCACTACTTCAGTCATGTTTGCATTATCTCACTTTTATTTGGCAATTGCCAATAATGGAACATGCATTTCAGCTTCTGTTAACGAACCATGCCGGCAGACCAGCTGATACGGACCAGTGTCATATGGCTCATGAAAACTCACGTCTTTAAACGGCACGAGTGCAACATCGCCAAGACGCTTGCGCGCTACATCGGTCACTCGTGGACCAAACCAGCCAGTGTCTATCGACTCGTCGCGAGTGACAACCCAAGCAATATCGCCGTACATTTCTTTTGCGGTTGCATGCAGCGACTGGGTGGCACCACTACGCGCATGAAGCCACCGAAACCTGCCCTCACCAGATTGATACGCAACTTGATCAAGTACATCGCGATGCGGAGTCATTGATGCGTCACCGATATGTACCTGGCCATGATCCGCGGTCACGATCAACACGCTCCCAGGTGTCAGTTGCTCAAGAACATCTGCCACCAATCGATCTGCTTGGCGCAGCTCTGCTTGATAAAACTCACCGAAGCCGCGCTCGTGGGCAATTTTGTCGACACCGTCGTAATATGCATAAATAAATTTTTGACCCGATCGCAACAAGAGACCTACTTGCACCGCAATGCTCGATGAAGATCTCCAACCCATCGGACGAGACCCACGCAAGTGCGCTTCGGTAAATGCAGACCCTTCAAGTTCGGCTTTGCTCAGCACCGGCACCGAAGCGCCCATGAATGGTGGGCATGGCTGCACAATCTCTGGTGGATATGTCGTGCGCAAGTCACCCTTTTCATCACCCCAACGCAACATCTGCATCACATGGCGTCCCATGTCCATGCGATAACCCATGAGGCCGTGCTCACCAGGGGTCAGTCCAGTTGCTATTGAAGTCAATGCCGTCACTGTTGTTGATGGTGCAACCGTGGTGATCAATCCACCTTGCATCGACGAGATTGTTGGCGCATGCGCAATGTTGCTTTGCAACTGATGCCAACCAAGGCCATCAATGACGAGCAACACAACTTGGTTTGCTCCCTCGACCGCTTTTGGCATCCATGCGGGAACCGAATCTGTGCCCCGTGGTCCGAGCAGGCTTGGGATAATGCTGGAGATACAACCCCCTGAATACTGAGGAAGCGTTGGAACAAGCACGCGATCTACACTACAACCGTGCGTGTATCTACTCGGGGCGACTATGCGTGTCGCGCTCTCCTTTCTCTTGCCCTCCACGAAGGTGAGCCAGGTCCAACATCGGTGCGCGACATCGCAACTCGTACCGCACTGCCACAGCCTTATCTCGAGCAGATTCTTTTAGTGCTCAAGGGTGCAGGCCTTGTCAAATCAAAACGCGGTGTCGGTGGTGGATACACACTTGCCCGACCACCAGAAGAGATCTTGCTCTCGCAAATAATTGCTGCCGCTGACGGCCCGATCAGTCTTGGTGATTTTGGCAAACCACACCAAGATGGTTCATGCGATCACGAAGGACACTGCGTACTGCTGGCGATCTGGAATGTTGCTGGTGAGCACATGCGCGAACACCTCGAGGATTACACATTGGCAAAAATTGCTTCAGCAGCCAAAGGCACATCGCCTTGGCCACAACTACATCACTAGTTCATTCGCCAACCAAGTAGTTAGCTACAACGAGCAAGTAGTGCTTTCATATCGTCTGGCATCTCGGCTTCAAATGACATCGATTGACCACTGATCGGGTGCAAGAAGGCCAACTGCGCGGCATGCAACATCGGTCGCGGAGCCGAGAGCGAACTCCGCGCACCCCCATATGTTGAGTCGCCTACAACAGGATGACCAATCGACTCGAGATGAACTCTGATTTGGTGGGTACGTCCAGTTTCAAGATTGCACTCAACCAATGAGCTTGGCAACGGCAGATCAAACTTGGACTTCACTTCAAATCGTGTTCGAGCGGCCTTGCCGTCGACAACGACTCCCATGCGTGTCGGATCTTTCTGATCTCGACCGATAGGAGCATAGATGGTGCCAGACAGCACGTTTGGGTGTCCCCACACGAGTGCCGAATAGGTGCGCTTCACCTCGCGCTTCGACAACGCATCCACAAGTGCTTCATACGCAGCTTGCGTTTTTGCCATCACCATCAAGCCAGTGGTTCCTGCATCAAGTCGATGTACAACGCCAGGACGCAATGGGTCACCAGCAGACGCCATCTCAGGAAACCTTGCGAGGGCACCATTGACCATCGTGCCTGTTGGATTACCAGCGCCTGGATGCACAACCAAACCAGCACGTTTATTTATCACCACAATGTCGGTGTCGTCATAGACAACATCCAGGATCACTGATGCATCCGCGGTTGGCAATTCCTTTTTAGGCAATAGCGCTGTGTCAATTGAAATCGACTGACCTTCAGCGATTTTGGTTTTGCCGGTCTCGGCACACACCCCGTCGACCACCACTCCACCGGCCTGAATAAGCGACGCCGCAGAGGCGCGGCTCACATCGGCAACCAATGCAACGATGCGATCCAGACGTTGATCATTGAGTGCTGCAGGAATAATTTCGTTCAGCACTAGTGGACATCCGTTCGATTGATCTGAGAGTTGTACTTGAGCATTGCCACCATCATTGTCGCGGCTCCGATCATGATTGCCATGTCGGCGATGTTAAAAACTGGCCACCACTGAAAATCAATGAAGTCAATAACGGCCCCACGCATCCACCCAGACCCACGAAATAGACGATCCAAAATGTTCCCTACTGCCCCACCAATGATCAAACCCGTTGCCACACGCGTCAGGGCGTTGTCGGCTCTTCGTAGCGACAGCAACAACAACACCACAACAACCAAGCCGATCACACCGATAATCGGGCCGATTCCAGTTCCACGCGAAAATGCCATGCCCCGGTTGAAGGTCAAATTAAATTGCATTGTCCAGATCACATGAATGATGCGGCCATCAGCGAGATCGCGTAGCGCCCAGGCTTTAGTCAATTGATCAAGAAGCGCAACGACAGAAGCCACCAACAGACTCATGCGCATTGCTTTGACCAACGTCAATCGGCTACCTGAATACTTTGCGTGAGGTGCGTCTGGTGCGGCGTCGGTCATCGACGGCCGATGCCACCGACGCGCTCAAGAACCGACTCGGTTGTTTCCGGGATCGCTTTGAGACGCTCGCGCGGAATCGCCAAACCGGTGTGTACTGAATATCCGTACTCTCCGGTTTTAATTCGCTCAAGTGCAGCATCTAGCTCTTCAACAATCTGCCGAGCCTGTGCCGAGAGCATGAGGTCGCGAGAGCGTTCGACCACCATGGTGTCACCTTCGCCGCCCTCTTCGTCAAACTGTACGTCGCCCATCTCCACATCTTGAATCAGCGAGTTTGCCTCATCATCAAGACGTAGCGCTTGACGCAGCAGCACAGTTTTTTTCTCGAGCATCAGCTCACGCTGACCCGCCAAGAACTTCAGATCAAACTCTTTTGTTGCTTGAATGCCGTCCGCAAACTCAGTCTTGATAATCGGCGGGCGCGGCGGTGGCTCTGGCTTACGCTTTGCTCGCAGTGCGGCTTCGCGTGCTGCTTCTTTTTCAGCAGCAAGAGCAAGTCGAGCAGCTTCCTTTTCTTCACGAAGACGAGCCTTCTCTGCCTCTTGGGCTGCTTTGAGCGCCAACTTTTCGGCAGCAACACGTGCCTTTTCCTTGGCAGCCTCTTTCGCTGCCAATGCTTTCATCTTCTGTTGTAACGCCAAGTCTTTCTTGCGTTGAGCAGCAATCTTTTTGCGCTCCATTTCCTTTTCGCGCATTGCCTTTTTGCGCGCTGCATCGGCAGCCTTTTTAGCTGCCATCTTCTTGGCCAACTCGGCTTTTTTCAGAGCAAGCGCTTTCTGCGCGACGACCTTCTTCTGTGCAGCAAGTTTCTTTTGTGCAGCAAACTTCTTCGCAAGATCGGCCTTCTTTTTGGCTAATGCTTTTTGCGCGGCCAGCTTCTTCTGCGCTGCAACTTTCTTAGCAAGATCGGCTTTCTTCTTCGCGAGCGCCTTCTGTGCAGCGATCTTCTTCTGAGCGGCAACTTTCTTAGCAAGATCAGCTTTCTTCTTTGATAATGCTTTTTGCGCAGCAAGTTTTTTCTGGGCAGCGATCTTCTTAGCGAGATCGGCTTTCTTCTTGGCTAGTGCCTTTTTCTTTGCTACTGCTGATGGCATGTTTCCCTCTCGAACTTGGCGCCTTACCGTACTTGATCAACACCTATATGGACGGCATTCCCGTCCAAATCCCCAGTTGGCTCTAGGCCTGAAACCCACTCAATCCGCTGTGCCAGCGTTTCTGAAGCGATATATGTCTCAAATTGGGACACTTGTGACTGCAGTAACTCTGGCAAACCGAGCGTCAACACGATGCGATCCGAAACTGCTAATCCGGCTTCTCGCCGAGCCTGCTGCACCATCCGCACAATGTCTCGAGCAGCACCCTCGGCCAACAACGCATCAGTCAATTCAATATTCAACAACACGATTCCCTGGCCGTCGGCAAGCGCAGCGCTGGCAATCGTTTCGGTATCACCTGCTGCGGCCACTAACTTAACTTGAAACTCGTGCGGTTCGAGCGCGACACCACCAGCGATTACTTCGTCTCCGTTGATCGACCAGTCGCCTTTCTTGACGGCAACAATCACTTTTTGAGTGTTGGCACCGAGGCGCGGACCGAGCGCTGCAGGAATGAGTTGCAATTCGTGTTTAGCTACTTGGCCAAGCTCGGTTGTGAGCGTCACTTTATGTACATTCACTTCATCGGTGATGATTGAGACAAACGATTGCAACGCATTAGCCAACGGTGATGCAACAGTAAGTTCACCAAGTGGCAACCGAACACGGCGCGAATGCACCTTGCGCAATGACAATGTTGTCGAGCACACGTCGCGCACCTGATCCATCACTGTTTCAAGTTCATTGTCACTCGGCACAATGCTGGCGTCTGGCCAGTCCTCCAAGTGCACACTTCTCAAACCCGTGAGTTCTTTGTAAATCTTTTCTGTAGTTAATGGCAGCAAAGGCGCAGCAATACGGGTGAGCACCTGCAGCACCGTGTGCAACGTGTCAATTGCTTCTTTGTCACCTTTCCAAAAACGATCGCGGCTGCGACGGATATACCAATTTGTCAGAACGTCCAAAAATGTACGCACTTGTTGGCAGGCATTAAAAATGTCGTATTGATCCATTGACACGGTTGTGTCCTCGATCAGACGCTTCAATTTTGAAAACACGTATCGATCCAACACGTTTGTTGAGTCGTAGCGAACTTCGCCAGTCATCGACTCGGCGTTGGCATACAGCGACAAGAAATACCAACTGTTCCACAACGGCAACATCACCTGTCGCACGGTGTCTCGAATACCTTCTTCTGTTACCGCAAAGTCCGACCCGCGCAAAATGGACGAAGACAGCAGATACCACCGCATGGCATCAGCGCCATAGGTGTCAAATACATTCATCGGGTCTGGATAGTTGCGCAGGCTCTTGGACATCTTCGCACCATCGTCACCCAACACAATTCCGTGACTGACACACGTTGAAAAAGCGGGACGATCAAACAGTGCTGTTGCCAACACATGCAGCGTGTAAAACCAACCACGGGTCTGACCGATGTATTCAACAATGAAGTCGCCCGGATAATGCTGATCAAACCATTCTTGATTCTCGAATGGATAATGCACCTGAGCAAACGGCATCGAGCCACTCTCGAACCAGCAATCGAGCACTTCGGGGACCCTGCGCATCATCGACTTTCCAGTTGGGTCATCTGGGTTTGGTCGCACAAGGTCATCGACCACTGGGCGATGCAAGTCGGTGACGTTGACACCAAAATCGCGCTTCAGGTCGGCAAGGCTGCCGTACACATCGATGCGCGGATAAGCGGGGTCATCACTGCGCCACACAGGAATCGGAGAGCCCCAAAAACGATTGCGGCTGATCGTCCAGTCGCGCGCATTTTCGAGCCATTTGCCAAAACTTCCGTGCTTCAAGTGATCGGGCACCCACGTGATCTGTTCGTTTAACGCAACCATGCGCTCTTTCACGGCTGTCACATTGACAAACCACGAACTCACGGCTTTATAGATGAGTGGTTTTCCGGTGCGCCAACAATGTGGGTATGCGTGGTCGTATGTTTCGTGGCGCAGGACGATTCCGCGCGATTTAAGTTCGCGAATAATCAATGGGTTGGCATCGAATACCAACATTCCCTCAAAGTCAGGCACTTCACTGGTAAACAAACCACGACTATCGACCGGCACAACAAGCCCAATGCCGTTTTCGCTGCATACTCGTTGGTCGTCTTCGCCAAAGCCAGGAGCAAGGTGCACTACCCCAGTTCCGTCTTCCGTCGTTACGAAGTCGCCCGCAATTACCCGAAATGCGTCCGGCTGATCGGCGAAGTACGAAAACATCGGTGTGTAGGTGCGGCCAACCAATGCGGATCCGAGCACAGTGTCCAACACCTCGGCGCCTTCCAATTCTTTTTCATACGCACCAAGTCGCGCTTCGGCCAAGATAAAAATGGTTCCGTTATGGCGCACTCGCACATAACTCACGTCTGGCGCCACTGCAAGAGCCAAGTTGCTCGGCAGCGTCCACGGCGTGGTTGTCCATGCAAGCAATGATTCACCAGTTTCGAGCACGAACGCAACGGTCAGTGCTGGATCTTGCACTTGCTTATACGCGTCGTCCATGCGCGTTTCGGTATTCGACAACGGTGTTTCAAGCGCCCACGAATATGGAAGCACACGAAATCCTTCGTAAATGAGACCCTTGTCCCACAGCGTCTTAAACGCCCACATCACACTTTCCATGTACGACACGTCGAGTGTTTTGTAATCGTTAGCAAAATCAACCC
>WLKU01000031.1 GCA_009701105.1 Actinomycetota bacterium
GCAGTATCAATGTCGGCATCAGTAGTGGTGTGGCCGAGGCTGAGCCTCAGAGCACCGTTTGTCCACTCGCGAGAAAGACCCATCGCTGCGAGCACATGAGAAGGTTCCATCGCACCGCTTGCACAAGCCGATGCAGCCGAGGCGCACACGTCGGCTTGGTCGAGCAAAAACAACAATGCTTCGCTCTCAATACCTTTTATACAGAGGTGAGCAACGCCCGGCACACGATGCTCGCGCGGCACTGTTTCGAGCACATCTGGCAATGCGGCAACGATGTCGTCTACAAGGCGATCACGCAATTTAGTAACTCGTTCCATTTCATCAGCTCGAGTGATGTCGGTGAAATGCAATGCAGTTGCTGCGCCAATGATGCCAGCAACGTTGTGTGTGCCGCTGCGCCTATCGCGCTCTTGCCCACCGCCAAAGATCATTGGTTCAAGTTGTTTGCCGGCTTTCAACACCATGATGCCGACACCTTTTGGTCCACCAAATTTGTGTGCCGATAACGAGAGCGCGTCTACAAGTGGTGTGATCTCGCGCAAGTCAATCCAGCATGCTGCTTGCACAGCGTCGGTGTGAAGCAAAGCGTTGGGTGCATGCTTGCGCACAATGCGAGCAACGTCGCGCATTGGTGTGATTGTGCCAACTTCATTATTTACTGCCATCACTGACACCACAGTGATTGGCTTTTCTGGCGTTGCTTCTTGCAACACGCGCGCCAAATCATCAAGGTCAACAGAACCAACATTGTTGACTCGAACCACTACGCCATCTACGTGCTCAACACAATGCAATACTGCGTGATGCTCGGTTGCGGTACACACTGCTACTCCACCCAATTTGCGCACCGTGCCCAACACTGCAGAGTTATCGCCTTCAGTACCACCGCTCGTAAAAATCACTTCACCGGCATTGCACCCCAGCGCCTCAGCCACCACATCGCGGGCTTCGTCGAGTGCTTTGCGCGCAACCCGTGCAAACCGGTGCGACCCAGAAGGGTTGGCGTACAGGTTGTCGAGAAAGGGTGTCATGGCCTCGATTGCCTCGTGGCGCATGGGCGTTGAAGCCGCGTGGTCGAGGTACGTCACCATCTGTTCAAGGGTACTACTGGTTTATTCACTGCAGGTGGTGGAATAGAGGTGTGGAGTATTCGCACAACCAGTACGGCGACGTGTTTGCCGACATCTATGACGACTGGTATCACGACCTCGACAACATCACCGACGTCGTTGAGTTTGTGTTGCATCTTGCCGAAAGCAGCGCAGTTCTCGAACTTGGTGTTGGCACAGGCCGACTCGCAATACCTATCGCTCAGGCTGGCGTAGCGAACGGAGTACAAGTTGTTGGTATCGATTCGTCACAAGCGATGCTCGACGAGTTACGTGCGAAACCCGATGGCGCGCTGGTCGATACATACCTCGGGCATATGGTGCGCGACATGCCAAGTGGTCCATTTGGTGTTGTGCTCATCGCCTACAACACGCTCTTCAATTTGCTGACCGAACACGAGCAACGCGAATGCTTGCAACGTGCAGCGCAATGCCTCACACCGGGTGGCCACATCGTTGTCGACTGTTTCGTGCCAGACGATTCGCTCCCCGATCAGTTGACTGACGCGACACATCGAAGTACCTCAACAGGTCAGATCATGAGCAGGTGGCAGGTCAATCGCGATTCACAAGTCATCAGCGGAGTATTCACCCAAGTTTCTGCCAATTCACCAGACATCTCTCGCCCCTATTCCGTGCGTTACGCATCAGTTGCCCAAGTTGACTTTATGGCACATGCGGCTGGTTTAGTTGTTGAGCAACGCTGGTCGTCATATGCACACGACGTATTTGCCGACAGCAGTGTGCGACAAATCACCGTCTACGGCATCGCGCCATCGACAAGTTCCTAGTACCGTTTTCGTTATGGGAAAAATTCGCGTCAGCATTGATCTACAAGCCACACCACAGCGAGTGTGGGAAGTTGTCGAACCAGTCGAGCGTCACATTGACTGGATGGCTGACGCCGTCGCCATTCGCTTTATCGGTGAGCAAACTCGCGATGTAGGTACATCATTTTTCTGCGACACCAAAGTTGGGCCAATCAAACTTGTCGACCGTATGGAAATCACCGAATGGATTCCTGAGCGCGTCATGGGTGTGCGTCACGTAGGCATTGTGACCGGCACGGGCAAGTTCACACTTGATCCAATCGACAACGGCACTCGTACGAGATTTACTTGGGCCGAAGAACTGATCTTCCCGTGGTGGCTCGGCGGAGCGATCGGATCATTTGTTGGCGGCAAGCTCGTGATGCGAGGCATCTGGAAGCGAAACCTGAAGAAGCTAAAGCAACTCGTCGAAGTCGCCGCCTAAGCATCCCCTATTTAGAGGGCGCGCAGAAATGCCGTTGTAGCGGCACCAAGAATGACAACGACAATCAGTGGCAGTTTGCGCCATGCCGCAATGATCGCTACTCCTAAACCAATTGCTCGCTCATCAAGTGCATACGACTGGCCGCTCGTAAATGAAGAGTTGAACACCAGTGCCGCTAAGAGTGCAGCCGGAATCAACATGAGACAGCGAGACAACACATCGGGAAGTTTGCGCGAACCAACAACAACAAAACCAAGCATCTTGAATGCGTAGGCGCCAATAGACAGCCAGATCACAAGTGCCCACGACATGTTCATTGATCTGCCCCTGTTATGGCCGATGAAGCAGTGGGTCGCAAGCCAACAAAGATCGCAAGTCCAGAAGCCAAAATCGGCAGGCCAATTGGCACAAATGGCGCAAGCACCACGCTGATCAGCGCGCCACCGGCTGCAGCAAAACGACCGTTGATTGTTTTGAGGTGTGGAAACAACATCGCTACGTATGCGGCAGTGAAACCAACATCGAGTCCAAACGTATGAGGGTCAATCGCGCTCCCCAGCACTGCACCAAGCAATGTGCCCAAGTTCCACAATGAAAAAAGCGCGATCGCTGTAGTCCAAAATGCAATCTTTTGTAAACGCGGATTCGTTTGCGCCGTCATCATTGCAGTTGTCTCGTCAATGACGAAGTGTGCCGCGAGCAATCGCTTTCCAAGTGATTCGTTGAAATATGGCGAGAGCGCAAGCCCATACACACCGTTGCGACCAGCGAGCAACAACGCACCACCAAGTGCGCCGCCCACCGAACCACCTGTGCCAATCACAGTCATCGCCGACATTTGTGATGCACCAGTAAACGTAAAGAAAC
The DNA here is from genome assembly GCA_009701105.1 of Actinomycetota bacterium. The sequence continues at coordinate 3,231 of WLKU01000031.1, forward strand.
TCAACGCGCATGCTTGCCACACATTTGCGCCTGCTCCAACAGCAAGCACTCCAAATGCCAAAGCAAAAACGCCTACTGCCCCACTTAACGCCAAAGCCGATGTAACGACTGGACGAACTTCTGGTTCAAGACGAAACTTCATTGACTATTAGGCCTTAATGCCTTTCAGCATGTCATCAGCTGCAGTCCATGGGTCAAGTTCATTCTCGAGAACTTTGTTTTGCAGTGCATCCCACTCGCTACCCGAGCAGATTTCGCGGGCTCGATTTTCAAGCCTGCGCTCCACAATCTCTCGCAATTCTTCACGCAAGCGAAATGAACGGCGGCGCTGCAACAAACCAGTGGTAGTGCTGTGCTCGCGATGTTGAGCAACCGTATTCCACAGTTCTTCTACGCCTTCGCCCGATGTTGCAGTTGTTTGCAAAATTGGTGGTCGCCATGCGTCATGCGCAAGGTCTGAAAGATCAAGCATCTGTTCAAGATCGCGCCGCGTTTCGTCAGCACCTTTGCGGTCAGCTTTGTTGATCACAAATATATCCGCAATCTCCATGAGGCCAGCCTTGTTGGCTTGCACCGCGTCACCCCAACCTGGGTTCACAACAACAATCGTGGTGTCGGCTTTGCCTGCGATCTCTACTTCCACTTGGCCAACGCCAACTGTCTCAACCAAAATCCACGGGCAACCAACTGCGTCCAACAAACGAATCGCTTCTGTTGTTGCAAGCGACAATCCACCAAGATGTCCACGTGTTGCCATGCTGCGAATAAACACACCGGTGTCAGTTGAATGGTCTTGCATGCGCACTCTGTCACCAAGAATTGCACCACCAGTAAATGGTGAAGAGGGATCGATCGCAAGCACAGCAACATTCAGATCTTGTGCGCGCAAGTGTCCGATCACTGCGCTTGTCAGTGTGCTCTTGCCAGCACCCGGCGCACCAGTAATACCCACGGTGTAAGCATTGCCACTTTTTGGATACGTGAGTCGACCAATTGTGCGCGCGTCATCACCGCCGCGTTCAATCAACGACAACAAACGTGCAAGCGAACCACGATCACCGTTTACTGCGCTCGCAAACAGCGCAGTTGGATCAGTGACGCGGGATGCCACCAGTTATACCGCCACGACCTCGGTGACGCCGTCAACACGGTCACGCATAATTCGCTCGATGCCGGCTTTCAAAGTTTGGTCCGATGCCGGGCATGTGCCGCAGGCGCCAACCAAAGTTACCTTCACGATTCCCGTTACTTCATCAACTTCTTGCAGCACGATGTCGCCGCCGTCGGCCTGGAGCGCTGGCCGAATGACCTCGATTGTTTCCTCTACCTGCGTTCGCATTGTCACTGAAGTTCTCCGATTCGTTTGCTCGCCTCTACGATACGGGGGTGCTTGCTCATCAGGGTGGTTGGGACGAAATCTTGCTGGTTGCAGGGCCGATTGCCGTCATTGTGTTGGTGCTGTGGCAAGCAACACGCCGAGCCGATCGCCAAGTAGCCGAGCGTGAAAGCCTTGTGGATTCAGCGCCTACGAACGGCGAGTAACAAGGCCGCCAAGAGCAGCCAATTTGCCAACTAGGTCGTCATAGCCACGATCAATGTGATGAATGTCGTTGATCACTGTCTCACCACTCGCAACCAAACCAGCCACAACTAGCGCTGCGCCTGCGCGAATGTCGGGAGCATTGACCGATGCACCAACCAACTGGTCGACTCCGCGAATTACTGCATGATGCCCGTCAATACGGATGTCGGCGCCAAGTTTTTGCAATTCATCGACGTAGCGGAACCGCCCCGGGTACAAATTCTCCGTTGCAATTCCTGTTCCGCTTGCAATGCTGAGCATGCCAACAAGCAGAGGCTTGTAGTCGGTAGCAATTCCTGGGTATGGCAGCGTTGCAAAATCAATTGATCGCAACCGATCAGATGCAACAACACGCAAGCCATCAGCTTGAGGTGTGATGCTGACACCCATTTCTGCATATCTGTTGAGCAGCATCTCCATATGTTCAGCACGAGCTCCACGCACAAATACATCGCCACCCGTTACGGCAACCGCAGCAATATAGGTGGCAGCTTGCACTCGGTCATTTATTACTTCGTGAGTTACTGCATGCAGTGTCGACGGCGACACACCAGTGATTGTCAACTTGGCCGTGCCAACGCCCGCAACATTTGCGCCCATTTTGTTGAGCATGTTGCACAGGTCGCCGATTTCTGGTTCGCGCGCAGCATTATCAATCACAGTTAATCCGTCGGCAAGCACGGCTGCCATCAAAATATTTTCTGTTGCGCCAACACTCGGAAACTTGAGTGTGATTTGTGCACCATGCAGATGTGTTGCTGTTGCCTTCACACCATCGCGAGTTAAATCAAAGATCGCACCCATCGCTTCAAGTCCGGCAACATGCAAGTCGATTGGGCGTGAACCGAAATCGTCACCGCCAGGCATTGCAATGTCAACGTGGCCGTATTTGCCGAGCAATGGACCAAGCAGGTTGATAGATGCACGAATTCGGTCGACTAATTCAAATGGAGCAACCGGCGTGATATTGCCACTATTGATGAGTAACAATTCATGTGCATCGAGGCGTTGTGTCGACATGCCAAGTGCTTCGAGCAACTCGCACATTGTCCTTACGTCGGCAATGTCGGGCACGTTCGTGAGACGAAACTCCCCTTCTGCAAGCAATGTTGCAGCCATCAGTTTGAGCACCGAGTTTTTTGCTCCTGGCACTTGCACCTCGCCGTGAAGCATGGATGAGCGCTGGACAACGATTTGCATGGCGTATTCAGTATGCTCGCGCGGTGGCCTCTAGCGACTCAATAACTCGCAAAATACCTGTATTGCGGGGTTTTGCGGCGTCTGAGCCACTCACTTTGCGTCAGCGAAATGTGCTGTGGTTGCTCTGGCTTGCATGCTTGCCGGCATCGTTTGTCAACACCGTTTTTACTCAGACCGCCACGTACGCTGCAGCCGAATTTGATGTGAGCGAACGAGGTCAGGGTTTCGCTGCTGCCATCGTGCGATGGGGTGTTGTGATCGCTCTGCCATTCGCATTTTCAGCCGACCGTTTTGGTCGACGCAAGATGATTGTTGCAATGAGTTGGCTTGCGCCGATAGTCGCTTCGCTTGGCGCACTCTCTCCGTCGTTCGGTTTTCTAGTAGCAACGCAAGCAATCGGTCGTCCATTGGGAATCTCGCTCAGCATTTTCATCATTGTGTTTGCTACCGAAGAAATGGGCACCAATACACGCGCTTGGGCGCTCAGTGTGCTCGCTGTTGGTAGTGGTGTTGGTGCGGGATCAGCTGTCGGCGCCCTACCTCTTGCTGGCATCTCCGACAGTTCGTGGAGGTATGTATATGTAGTTGGTTTGATGTGGCTTGTCGTTGCACTCGTGCTCACGCGTTTGCTCCCCGAGACAGAACGCTTCCTTGCGCTCCAACATCAGCAGAAAGAAGAAAGCCCCACGCACCATTCGGCTGCCGTATCGGCACACATACATCGCGATCGATTGTGGTTACAGATTGCTGTTGCTGTGTTGACCAACATTTTTATTGCCACAGCGTCGGTGTTTCAGATTCGTTATCTCAAAGATGTACGCGATTATTCAGCATCGCTTGTCGCTATTTTTACGATGATCACTGCCATTCCCGCATCCATTGGTTTGATTGTCGGTGGGCGTATTGCTGACCGACAAGGCCGCAAAAAATTGGCCGTCATCACTATCCCTCTCGGCGCAATTTTGATTGCCACTTCATATGGTTTTGGCGGTTTCATGATGTGGCTCACCGCAATTTTGGGTGGCATCTGTTTGGGTCTTGCCTACCCAGCCATGGCCGTGTTTCGCAGCGAACTCTTCCCTACTGCCAAGCGCAATATTGCATCTGGGATCATCACTACTGCATCGCTGATTGGCGGAAGTTTTGGATTGATTGGTGCAGGGCTCTTGCTTGATCGCGACGTCAGTTATGCCACCGTGATGATGGGGCTCGCAATGGGTCCGGTACTCGTATCTGTCTTGGTGTTTGTCAAGTATCCCGAAACCGCGCACCGCAAACTCGAAGAGCTCAACCCCGAAGATTCTCTGTTACAAATTTTGTAGCCACTGCGCAACATATTCGGCAACCTGCGCATCAGCGCCACGCAACTCGTGTCGACCTTTTTCAATCATCTGCACAGTCGGCGGTTTTGGCAATAACTTCCATGCCAATTCCAATTCTTCTGGCGTTCCAAATTCGTCTCGCGTGCCACTTATAAATAGCAATGGCGTATGCAAATTGCCAAAATGTTCGGTCCGCAACTTGTCAGGTTTCTTTGGTGGATGCAACGGATAGCCGATGCACGCAATGCCCAATACGTTGAGCGAATCAACTTCATCGCTTGCTGCCATCGTGCACATACGCCCGCCCATCGACCGACCGCCGATCATGAGTTGCTCGGTCTCGCATTGCAACTGACGAGCAAACTCGCGCACAGCTGATTTCACACATGCAATCAAAACCGGGGACTTATCGGGAAACTTTTTGCCAGCTAATCGGTAAGGAAAATCCACTCGCAATGTTGGTAGTGGCGCAACGGCTTGCTCAATGGCAATTAAAGCTGAGTGCTGTGAGTCGCTTCCAGCGCCAGGAAACAGTACGAGTCCGCGTGCATTCATTAACTGAGCAAAACTCTGCGTGCTTCGCCCAAGTCAATGATCGATCTACCGGCAGACCCTTGGTCACCACCATGGTCTGGGTGCACGTCGCGCAAACTGTCACGAAAACGAGCTTGCACTTCTTTCTTTGAAGGCTTGATCGTGCCGGCAGGAAATCCCAAGATTTCAAGAGCCCATGCGCGCGGATCAGTCAGCGCGGAAATTGATGATGATCCACTACCAGTGAGATACGACACAAATATCTGATTGAGTGGTCCACGCCATGTCATGGCCTTGAGTAGTAGCGGTGCAAGTTGTTTGCGCACCGAAAGATCTAAACGCTCGAGCAAATAAATTGCACCAAGCACATGTTGCAATGGCGCACCAGTTTCTGAAAACTGAAACTGCACCTCGTTATCAATATTGACCAAACGATGCACACTACGCCCGAGCCCGTGTCGATCGGCTTGATAGCGGTGTCGCAATCGTGGCTGCACTATTCGCTCGCCTCGCTCCACTTGGCTGATCAATCGATGCACATCAGGAATCATGTCTTCGTGCACATCACCAACATATTGAGCAATGATTCCGCCAAGCAATATTCCACCAAGGCCTGGTGCCGGATCAACGGGCAACATGATGTGCCCCAACGAGAGTCGACGAGTTGGTGTTATCGGCCGCGAATGCCAAAACTCGACTTCGGCAAGTACTTCGACTGCTACTTTGCTCAACTACTTACCTTCGGTGAACTCAACACCCCTGCTATCAATCGAATCGAGACATGAGTCAACAACAGCTTCAACACCAATTGGCACCAGCAACACAGTGCCGTCCCATCGATATCCGATGTCTAGGTTGTCGAGCATGTCGCAGAGCTGCTTACGCTCGCCCTCATTCCATTCGTCAAGTTCGTATTCCGTGATGTTGTCGTCAGCAGTATCTTCAGCGTCATTTGCGTCCATCTGCTCTTCAAGTTCGTCCAAGATGTCTTCAACGACTTCTTCTTGCTCTTGTGGCACCACCAATTCGTCGTTGTCCCATGCGTGTGGCACCCCGGCTTGGGCAAGTGCGGCCACTACGTCGGCCCGCTCATCAACCGACCAATCCGTCAGGTCGTAGCGCGTGCTTGCAGCATCAGCGTCCTTAGGGTTCCATTCACTCACAGCCCAAACGCTACTTGTTTTGAGTCCAGATACGACTTGCGACTAATATGAGATCTCATGCCAGCCAAGGAACGTCCAGATCGCAACCTTGCGATGGAATTGGTTCGAGTCACCGAGTCTGCAGCACTCGCAGCAGCGAGCTGGGTAGGACGTGGCGACAAAAAAGGCGCCGATGGTGCAGCAGTTGATGCGATGCGCAATGTGCTCGACACCGTCAGTATGGACGGCATCGTTGTTATTGGCGAAGGCGAAAAAGACGAAGCCCCAATGCTTTACAACGGTGAGCGCGTCGGTAATGGTTCAAAACCACTCGCCGACGTTGCAGTCGATCCGATCGACGGCACAACGCTTACCGCAATGGGTCGTGGCAATGCCATCTCGGTAATCGCAGTTGCCGAACGCGGCGCAATGTTCAATCCCGGCCCATGTGTGTACATGGAAAAGATTGCGGTTGGCCCTGAAGCTGCAAATGCAATCGACCTCAATGTCTCTCCAACTAAAAACCTCAAAGAAGTTGCTAAATCGATGAATAAATCGCTGAGCGAACTGACTGTGATGATTTTGGAGCGCGATCGACACAATGATTTGATCGCCGAAGTGCGCTCGACAGGTGCCCGCATTCGCCTCATCACCGATGGTGATATTTTTGCCGCGATTGCTGCAGCTTCAAGTGAAGTTGGTGTTGATGTATTGATGGGCATTGGCGGCACGCCAGAAGGTGTTGTTGCTGCCGCAGCACTCAAAGCAATGGGCGGACAAATTCTTGGTCGTTTGCACCCGCGCAATGATGAAGAAAAGAAAGCCGCGATTGCGCTTGGCTACGACCTCACAAAAGTTCTCACCATCAACGACTTGGTAAGTGGCGATGACGCATTCTTTGCTGCAACCGGCCTGACCGACGGAGAGTTGCTTCGCGGCGTTCGATACGACGCTTACGGCGCACGCAGCCACAGCCTCGTCATGCGCAGCCGTTCAGGCACGATTCGTTATATCGAGACGCACCACAGGCACGATCGCCTGAGCGCGTACTCATCAGATACAACCAAATAACCATTTTCGGTACTTGACAGCCCGAGCATGGCTTGTGTGACACTTTGGCCAACCCCCCGTACACATGGGTGGCATGACCCAAACACTCACAGGAGCAGCCATGACCGACAACTACGAAGAGCCCAAGAAATCTCTTGAAGATCACATGAATAGCGATATTGACTCACGGTGGAATGAGCCTGCGACGCGCGGAGATTTACGTAATGCACTTATACGAATAGAGGGCAAATTTGACTCACTCCGAACTGGAATTGACACCCGCTTTCTTGGGTTGGAGCAACGATTCGGGAAAGCTGAACGTCTGCATCAGATCGAATTCGTGATGATCGTGCTCGGATTTCTTGGCATCATTCTCAATTTGCGATGAGTACAGATACCGAAGTCGATCGCAAGTGGGACGAACTGGCCGATCGAGGCGATTTGCGCACTGCCATGCAACGCATCGACAAACAGTTTGATCACATCGAGCGTCTGCATTGGATTCAGATCATCACATTCGTGTGCGGACTGGTTGCTATTTCACTGAAGTAATTGACCGTTATATTCAAAAAGGGCGGGCCGCCGAAGCGACCCGCCCTTTTTTACTTCTGACTTAACTCAGTTGCCACCTTCGGTAAGGGTGACAGTGAGTGGTGCAAATGCTGCGCCATTAATGTCGATTCCCTTTTCGGTGAGCAATGCAAGCGCTGCAGTCACAATGTCATTTGTGTGTGCTGCTGCGTCTGGAGCCTTGGTCAACACGGTGCCGCCTTCGAGGTTCTTCGCGTTTTGCGAGAGATCCACAGTGCGTGTCCATGCTGCCTCGTCGATCATGC
>WLKU01000032.1 GCA_009701105.1 Actinomycetota bacterium
ACCTCTTCAGGGCAGTTCAACGTTGACATATTTCCAGCATCAACAGTTTTGCGAACTGCATCGTCTACTTCATCGTTGCCGTATCCCAAAATGTTGGTGCCGATGCCCATGATTGACATGTCGGTGTATTCGTTGCCATCGAGGTCCCACACTTTGCAACCCTTTGACTTACTGAAGTAGGCAGGCCATTGATCGGGAAGAAACATCTCGGCACGCTTTGAGAGGAGCATGTTGCCACCAGGAATTACGGCTTTCGCTCGTTTCCAGAGTTTTTGACCAGTTCCCATTGTTGCACCTTCGTTTCTTCCGATAGCAGAATTTCTGTTCAGTTCGACCGAATAGGTTTCGTATATCCGAAGAACATCTTTCCACGAAAAGAGTCTGTTGGGGGCAAAGTGTTCAACCACGAAGCGAACCACTTCAAGATCTTGGTCTTCGTCCACTGTCCAACGAAGGTTCGAGAAGTCTTGATCTGATGCGACATTGAGCGTGGAAAAATGACCAGATTCTCGAATATATGGAGTCACATGCTCGCGGTCGCTTGGTGTACGGGCTTCATTGTGGGCTCGCTGTAATGCCGCAAAAGTAAAAACTTCTATGTCGAGCCCATCCGGGAAAGTAGGCGGATTGGTATTGCAGAGGTAATCAACATCACCAGTCTTGAACTTGTGAATTGCTTCGTCAACCAATTGCGGATCGATTAAAGGGCAGTCTCCTGTGATGCGAATAATGATGTCACCAGCAAATTGTTGCGTAGCAAATACGAATCGTTCGAGAACATCGTTCTCGCTGCCTTGGAATGATTGGTATCCCAAACTTTCTACGTGTTGCACCAGTGGAATGTTTTTTGGGTCAATTGAGGTTGCTAAAACAATCTGGTCAATTGCTGTGGATTGAGAAAGTCGAGTAAGTAACAACTCAATAAGTGGTATTCCGCCAACCTCACGCATCACTTTGTTTGGTAGACGTGTTGATCCCATGCGGGCTTGAACGATGGCAAGGACCTTCACTGCTTATTCCAGTTCATAGGTTGAATTAAATCTACGTCTGTTACTTGCAGGCTTTGTGGAGCACGAACGTGCTCACTAGTGGATGCGGCAATGATCTGTTTCAACTCATTCGCTGATGTAACCCCAATAATCACTCGAGAAACTTCAGAGTACGACAGCACATGCCCAATACAGGCTGCGAGTGGGCTCATTTGCTGAGCATTTGTCCACGAATCAAATTGGGTAAATACGGAAGACCATCTGCTGAAAGCCGCTGAGCGCTCGTTTGGTTGTTGGAGAAGCAAACCTTGCAAAAAAACGGAACGAATATGAATTTCTACATTCATCTTGGAAAGTCGTGTGAGCCAACCTGATGATGCCATTGATTGGTCTATTACGTTGAGAGGTGCCTGAACGATGTCAGGAACAAAATTGGGAATTCGTGAAAACAGAGAGTCGAGTTCGGTGGGTGCATAAATTGAGATACCAAATTTTTTGATTAAGCCCTCTTGTTTGAGATTGACAAGCGCAGCAAGAAGTTGGTCTCCGGTGGCAGCGAGGAGATCTGCTGGATTGTGGAGAAGAAGACCATAAACCGAATTGCGCTTAAGTTTGGCTAGAGAATTTTGGATTTGGTCGTGCACCCACTGTGTTACCGATGTTTCCGGGCTGGGGAGTGGTGGAAGCTTTGTGACGATGTCGAATCCAACGGATTCTGAAGCACCAATATTTTCCTCTGAGTTGCCATATGCAATTGCGGTGTCCAACAGAGTGATGTTCGCACCTCGTGCGACCTGCCAAATTTTGTCCATCTCGGTGCGGTCGACCTGGCCATGAGTATTGGAAATTCCGTATGGCAAACCGAATTGTGCAGTGCCCAGAGCGATTTTGCTCATGGTCGGTTTAGTGAGTGACCATTGCTGCGGTCGAGATAAGTACCGATGCAACGTGCCGCTGTTGTTCGAAAGTCAAGTCTGCATACATCGGGATGCTGACAGCTTCTGAGTAGTACTTTTCGGCAACTGGGAAATCCGCAGAGTCAAATCCCATTTGCGAATAATAAGGTTGATGGTAGATCGGAATGTAGTGGACATTGAGCCCAACGCCATTTTTGTGGGCTAATTCAAAAAATCGTTGCTTTTGGTCGCCCGTAAATGCCATTCGAATGACGTACAAGTGAAATGCAGAAATTACATCATCGTGAATAGTTGGTGTTGTGAATATTGAACCTGAAAACAGCGAATCGTAGTCACGAGCGATTTCATTTCGTCGCGCAACAAAACTATCTAACCGCTGAAACTGACTAAGCCCAAGTGCAGCGGCTATGTCGGTAAGTCGGTAGTTCAATCCAAGGTCAATCTGCTCGTAGTACCACGGACCGTCTGATGCATGTTGAAACAAATTTTTATCTCGCGTAATTCCATGTGAACGAAGACGCTCCATTGCAGCAGATAGGGAAGCGCTATTGGTGAGGGCCATACCACCTTCGCCAGAAGTGATGATCTTTACTGGATGAAAACTAAGAACAGTGATATCGCTATATAAACAACTGCCCACCGGAGATCCGTTATATGTGCCGCCCACGGCGTGTGATGCATCTTCGATAATTTTGAATCCAAAGTCTTGAGCAAGCGCATGGATAGCCGCCATGTCGGATGATTGACCAGCCAAATGAACTGGGATAACAACGCGAGGAAGCGAACCAGATTTTCTTGCCTGCTCAAGTTTGGTGGTGAGTGCTGCAACGCTGATGTTAAACGTGTCAGGGTCGATGTCGACAAAATCAACCATTGCACCGCAATACAGAGCACAGTTTGCACTGGCGACAAATGAGATCGGATTTGTCCAAACAATGTCGCCCGGACCAACCCCAAGTGCAAGACACGCAATGTGCAAAGCAGACGTTGCACTGTTGACCGCTACCGCATGCTTGGCCCCACAATATGTAGCGAGCGCCGTCTCAAAAGTCGGAATGGCAGGACCTTGTGTCAGGAAATCCGATCGAAGTACTTCACTAACAGCAGCGATGTCTTGATCACTGATGGATTGCCGAGCGTAGGGAATAAACATGGTCGATCAGATCGCTCCGATTGACGACCGATTTTTCTCAATCCATTCTTGAAGTTGATTTACCGACATCCATTCGGTATTGGTATTTGATGAATACTCAAAATCTTCACCTACAGGTATGCCTTTGCCGATGCGACCGGATTCCGCACTCCAATTATGAATCGCAGGCAAAATTTTGAAATAGTCGCCGTAGGAATATGTGTGTGGTGCATCATCTGGGCTGATCATCTGCTCATGGAGTTTTTCTCCAGGTCGAATACCGATGATGTCATGTTTGGCCTGCGGCAAGCATGCTGTGGCGACGTCAGATATTTTCATTGATGGAATTTTTTTGACATAAATTTCTCCACCGGCCATGTCTTCAAATGCCGTCCACACGAGTTCAACACCTTGTTCGAGTGTGATCATGAAGCGAGTCATACGATCATCGGTAACTGGAACAGTTGTTGAATTGGGCATCGAGAGAAAGTATGGAATTATCGAGCCGCGCGAGCCCATCACATTTCCGTAGCGCACTACGGAAAATCTGGTGTCATTCGGTCCGGCATATGAGTTGCCCGAAACAAACAGCTTGTCTGAAGTGAGTTTGGTCGCTCCGTACAAATTGATCGGGCTGCTGGCTTTGTCGGTGGACAGTGCGACAACTCGCTTCACACCTCTATCGATGCAAGCATCAATGAGGTTCATTGCGCCGATCACATTTGTCTTTACACACTCAAATGGGTTGTATTCCGCCATTGGAACAATTTTTGTGGCAGCGGCATGAACAACATAGTCAATGCCGCTTAACGCTCGCGAAAGTCTGTCCTTGTCACGCACATCACCGACGAAAAAACGAACGCGCTCGTCATCGCCGTAGGTCTTGGCCATTTCCCAGTGCTTCATCTCGTCACGAGAAAAAATCACGACTTTCTTTGGGTTGTATTTTGCCAACGTCATAGGCACAAATGCGTGGCCGAATGACCCGGTGCCACCAGTAATCAGAATCGAAGAACCTTTAAGCATCAGATTTCACTCCATCAATCAATGTGAGCCCAAGATCCAGTAACAACTTCTTGAAAACTGGGTTGCCAGGCTGATACGCCATGAGACTCTCATTGTACGGGGCTATTTCAGTAGCCCATTCTTTGTCAGTAACCACCTGCAGATAATCAAGAATTCGTGTTAATTCTGTTGTCGTTGCTTGGTTTGTCCAGAAATTTCCATTTGCTGGCAGGTCGAGCGGATATCCAAAGTTGGTGTCACGTGTTTGCGCCAAACCCACCGGGTCCGCTGATTGAGTGCGACCAGACATAAAGGCGACCCGCTTGCCAATGGAAAGAGATTCATAGCCGATTGTGCTGTCAATGGTGACCACCAACCTTGTCGCATCAATTGCGTCATAAGTGCTTGAGCCATTTTCACGAACTAAGAAGTTTGGTTTTTTGGGTTGGAGAATGCTTTCGAAAAATTCACGCTCGTATGTGTGTGTTTGATCTCGTTTTCCACAGATTACGAGTCGTAGTTCATTTTCCTCACAATATGTGTCTAGTGCTCGAACGATTTGTCTTTCTGCTTCAAAAAATTCCGAAATTGTGATTCCTCGCTGCCCGAAGTAGACCTTGACTGAGCTGCCCTCTAACGTAAATGCTTGCAATTGAGAAACGAATACGACATCAGATGTTATTGCGTGAGGCATATTCGTTTCACGAAAATTATTTTGGATGCTTCCCGTAATGAGTGTTTTGGCATTGATATAGGTTGAAAACAATTTTGCTGAGGCAAGGCCAAAGACACAGATGTAATCACAAGTTGGAGAAATCTGTTTGGAAACCTCATCCAGTTGGTCAAGAAGTCCACCTTGCGAATTGAACGAATAGTTATGTCGAAGTCCGTTCTGAACGGATACGAACTGCGGACCCGAAACTAGGTTTTTAAGTGAATAGAAAGTCACATCGTTGTCGATGAATGTAATCACGACTTTTGGTTGAACTGCATTAATGAATTTAATGCGGTATTGTGCGTGGGAGTTCTGAAATGAACACAGCATTTTAAGAACGATGAATATATTTATACGTTCAGGATCGAGAATCGAGACGTCGCTTGCATTAACAAACTTTGTCAGCGTATTAAAACCGTCTGCATGAATGAGCACAACGGGTCGTTGTTTTGGTGGTAACCAATCAATTCGGCCTGAAAAAATGATAGGTACTGCACGTCGCAAGCGCCTTAACATCTTGTGGATCAGCCTATTAGATCAAATAACTCTTCTGAGTTTGGCTCTGATTGGTATTTCACTGTCGTATACCCGCTTGGCACCATCTCCGAGTGCGAGTTCAACAATGCGAATGTCTCTTACCAGTCGTTCAAGGCCAGCAGGCTCGAGGCTTGCTGAGTGATCTGTGCCCCACATGCTTCTGTCAAGCGTGATATGTCGTTCAATAAATGTTGCGCCAAGTGCTACTGCTGCAATTGTCGCTTGCACACCACGCTCATGACCTGAATAGCCCGCAGGGATTCCGTAGCGATTTCCTAGTGTCGCAATTGCGCGAAGATTCAATTCACTATTTTCGCAGGGGTAAGTTGACGTTGACTGTGCAATAGCGAGTGGTACATCAGCAAGAATTTCGACTGCTTTGTCAATCTCTTCCAAGGAGGACATGCCAGTCGAAATTATTGTCGGTTTGCCAGTCTTATTAATTGCGGCAAGAAGTTCGCTGTCAGTCAAGCATGCAGAGGCAATTTTATGACAAGGAGTTTTAAAGCTTTCAAGAAAATCTACAGAAGGAATATCCCAAGGGGAAGCAAACCAATCGATTCCAAGGGTCATTGCATGTTTGTGGATTTCATTAAATTCGGACTCGCCGAACTCAATGCGTTTTTTGTATTCAAAGTAAGTCATCAATCCCCAGGGTGTTTCGCGAGGGATGCTCTTTTGTTCTTCTGGTACGCAAATTTCGGGAGTGCGCTTTTGAAACTTGACAGCATCACAACCCGACTGCGCGGCTACATCCATCAGTTTTTTTGCGATATCGATATCGCCGTTGTGGTTAATACCAATTTCGGCAATTACATAAACGGGAAGGCCTTGGCCAATCGCTTTACTGTTGATCTGAATTGAATGCTGCATGCCGAAACACACTAACCCAACAGGTTGTTGCGACTGTGTAGCAATGCATCGGCAAGTTCGCGGACAGCTCCAGAGCCACCGTTGTTACCCATTTTCCACATGGTTACTGAATTTATTGAAGGATGCGCATCTGCTGGCGCAACAGACAACCCAACAAATTCCATACAGTCATGGTCATTTATGTCATTACCTATGTAAACCACCTCGCTTGGGCGCAAACTGTTTTCACTGAGCCATTGAACTAGTCGAGTCCTCTTGTCATCACAACCTTGAATTACTTCTACACCTAATTTCCTTCCACGGGCACTAACAACCTTGTTTTTTTCTTTAGAAAGTATCAAAAGTTTGAAGCCTGACTCTTTAAGCATTTGGATTCCCAAACCATCGGACCTACTACACACAACCGTTTCTGACCCAAGTTCATCCAGGTAGACCAAGTTATTCGTGAGAACCCCGTCAAAGTCAAAAACAACAGCTTTCATATCTCTTAAAGTTTTATCTGTCGGCATCACCGTGATTAATTCCGCCACTTTATTTGCGAGTTCGAGATCTGAAAGATCGTCAATTTCGATAGATCTGTTACCGGGAACTTTGAACATACCGATCTTTCCAAAGAATCGATGTTTCGCAGATTTAAATTCTTTGGTATTAAATGCATAGAGCGCTCCAGTTTCTCGATACTCAGCAGGGAGCATCTGTCGAGGAAGTCTCTCAATCGGATTGTGGTTAATACCGACAGCAGAACCCTCCGCTGAATTTCTCCAGATAAAAGCATGATTTTCGGTAACGGTCAATGCACAGTCATGGTCGTCTAAAAGATTGATGACGCCATCCACATCAGCAGGCTCAATAAATGGAGAAGTACACTGTGCAAAAACTATTGATGTTGGCTGCTGCCCGCGAGATTCAATCACTTCAATTGCATGCAGAAGAGCTGATTCACTTGAAGCCGAATCTGACGATAAGTCACTAGGTCGCATGATGACTGCTGCACCGTATGCGGAAGCCAATCGAGCAATTGACTCACTATCGGTTGAAACATAAACCATAGAAATCGAGGAGGAAAGTTGGAGCGCGTGTATCGTTCGCACCAGCAACGGAAGGCCGCCGACATGTTGCAGATTCTTGTCAGGAATACCTTTTGAACCACCACGTGCCGGAATTATTGCGACGGTGCTGTTAGCCATGGTCTGGTCCTTATTTGAGCAGGCTCGTTGTTGTTGTAACTAAGTGCGCAAGCACAACTGAAACGATCAATGCGAGCATTGCCCCCGCCACGAGCGACCCCACACCAAGCTGGGATGCCGCGTTGATGCGTTGCTTCTGATCTGGCTCTCTATATAGAGGTGTATTTATCGCCCTTTGAGTATTAACCCGAACAGCCGAACCCTGTTCTGGCGTGGCAGGCTTAGAGCGACCCACCAACAAGATGGCGCCGAGTGTCAGCACAACAATCAATAAAGTTCTGACGGTGGTACCAGCAACAGAAGTAGCCACGGAAAGAGCGATGAGCGAAGAAAACAGCACCACGATGGATAACAGCGTACCCTTCCCGCCGCCGTCCGTGCAGAGCGCCCCGCTGATTGCTGGCAGTGCGAGCAATACTGCGCGCATTAATCGTCGTCTGTGGTGGGCATTGCCGATACTCACGATTGCTTGGATAGGGCTTGTCGCGGTCATTGCTGCATCACTTACTCCACTTAAATTATGGGAACTTGCGCCGGGTTCGGCCGAACAGGTCTCCGATCGATTGACATTTGATAAGACGACACTTTCAAAAGTGATGCGGTATCCAGCAAAAACCCCGATACTTTTTGTAACCGCATTTGGCAGCAAACTCAGCGCGCTCGATGCATTCGCTGGCGCACTCGATAATGATGTTGACGTACAGACGTATAAAGAACGGTATGGAACATCGACACCGTCTGAACAGAAGCGTCTTGGTTATCAATCGATGACGACCGCTAAACAGATTTCCGAATATGTTGCTTACACAAGAATGGGCCTCGACGCATCGTTTGTGTATGGAGACATCATTGTTGAAGAACTCGTGTGCATCGACAACCCTGGCCCGCTCAGTGGCTGCAAACAATTACAACTCGGCGACACGATTACTTCATTAGACGGAGAGCCAACTCCCACACTCCTTGAGCTCACTCCGCTCATGGCGGGCCATAAACCTGGCGACATCGTGACACTGACAATCAAACCGGCTGATGCAACAGATAGTTCATCGGCAGAGGTGACGAAAAGAATTCAATTAATTGCCGATCCTGATACTCCAACACGAGCGATCATTGGGTTCATCCCGGCTGATACACGCACCGTACAACTTCCATTTGAAGTGGGGATCGACACCGACCAGATTGGCGGACCATCTGCTGGACTCGCATTTACGCTTGCGTTGCTGGACGAACTCACACCCGGCGACTTGATGGGTGGAGTAAAGGTCGCAGCCACTGGCACAATCGGAGAAGACGAATCTGTTGGCGCAATTGGTGCGCTCGCACAAAAGGCGGTTGCCGTAAAAGCTGCTGGTGCAAAGGTGTTTTTGGTACCAAAGGGACAAAGCGAAGAAGAACTGGCCGCTGCGCGACGCGCAGTTGGGTCGTCAGTGCGCATCGAACCTGTCGCCAATTTGACCGAAGCGCTTGCAATTCTCGAATCGCTTGGAGGCAGTGGCATAAGCAATGCCACAATCGAGCTCTAGCAAAGGCGTACTCTTGTTTGCATGGCGATTTCTTTTTCGCGCCCCGACCCGTCCTCGCCGACGGCAGTTGGCTCGGCGCAATTCACGGTCACACGACGTGGCTTTGACACAGAAGAAGTCCGTGATTTTTTACGCAGTGTTTCAGCCGAACTAGGTCGGCTACAAGAGCGTGAGCGCTTCTTGGAAAGCGAATTGCGTGCGATGCAGACCCGCGGCATGTCTGGACCAGGAGTGCTTGACGAAGAGACCGTGACTGCACTGCTGGGCGAAGAAACCGCGCGCGTACTCACTGTTGCACGCGAAGCCGCCGCTCAGATGCGAGTGCGTGCTGCCGAGGCCGCAGAGCGTTTGGTACGTGAAGCCAATTCTGATGCAATTCGCGTTCGCGAAGATGCCGATATTGAAACCTCGCGACGTCGTAGCGACGCTGCGTCTGATGTGGAGGCCGAACTTGAATTGGCCAAGCAACAAGGCCGCGAGATGGTCAATGAGGCGCGCGAATATCGCGAAAAAGTGTTATCTGAACTTGCTCGCCGTCGCGAACTGGCTCGTCAACAAATCGAACAATTGATTCACAGCCGTGACAGGTTGGTGAATGCATTTGATAGGGCCCGCCTTGCCGCCAATGACGTAGTTGGTGACCTTGCTGAGTTTGATGATTTGTCAAACGAAGTCGCTCACGCAACTGGAATAACTAAACCAGTCAGTGAAAACAGTAACGGTTTTGTTGACCACACGCAGGACCCCGAGGCCATTCCACAAAAAATGGCCGGCACTCAGGTGACTGATGTCGTGGAACAAGAAATGCTGGAAGAGCTGGTTGCAGACGATGAGATTATTGAAGAAGTAATCATTGAAGAAGTAGTTGAAACAACTATCACTTCGATTCACGAAGAACAAGTCGGTATGTCCGATCATCCGTCTACGGATGTTCCTGCCGTAGAACACTTGGCTGAAGTAGTGCAGCTTTTTGGTAAGAAGCATCGCGAAGCGACTATTACGCCAGTAGTAGTGCCAGTAGTAGTGCCAGTAGTGGTGCCAGAAGCAGCACCGATCGCCAAGGTCGAAGCACCAAAGATTGCTGAAGTAAAACCTCAGACGTCCAAGACACCAGCCAAGAAATCAGTCGATGATTTGTTTGCGAGTTTGCGCAAGACATCAACCGCTGAAATTGCACGCACTGCCACGCCGAAGGCGGTTGTTCCAAAAGCAAAAGCGGTAATTCCGAAGGTTGACGGATCGGTTTTCGTCCATCGCGATGAAGTGTTGGCACCAATCATTGTGACGCTGACCAGCAAAATAAAGAGAGCACTCGCCGACGAGGAGAATGCGATGCTTACCTATCTGCAAGGCAAAAAAGCAGCAGTGGCTCTTGAAAAGGTTTTGCCCGAACCTGCCTCGCATGTGCAGGGTTATGTAGAAGCAATTGCTGAAGATGTGATGTCGGCCGCAATGGGTGGTGCAAAAAGTTTGTCGTCAAGTTTGAAAGCAGACCTGCGTCGCAAAGTCACGTCGTCGGCAGTGATGCAGGTGATGTCAAAAAATATTGATGATGTGTTGGTGCGACCACTTCGAGATCGAATTCAGCGCTGTGTCGAGCAGAGTGACGGAGATCGCGAAGAGATGTCAAAACTCATTCGCAGTGTGTACCGCGAATGGAAGATGCAGCGTGTCGAACAGCACATCGGTGACATTGCTCGCTTGGCTTACAGCCGCGGCGCATACTTAGTGCTTGATCAAGGAACATCGGTGTGCTGGATGGTTGATCCAAACGGCCCACCATGTGCAGACGCTGAAGACAATTCGCTTGCGGGTGCCACTGCGCTTGGAGCCGATTTTCCAACTGGTCATTCGCATCCGATTGCGCATTCTGGTTGTCGCTGTTTAGTTACGCCAATAGGCGAGTAATCTTGTTGGGGTGCGAAACCCCTCAG
>WLKU01000033.1 GCA_009701105.1 Actinomycetota bacterium
CCCTGCATGCCAGCGACTGACGCAACATTGACCACGGCCCCAGAACCTGCATCAACCATCACTTTGCCAAAAGCTTTGGCAAGCAAGAAGGGTGCAACAAGATTTACATCAATCACTTTGCGATAGAGATCAGCTGGTGTATCGAGTGCTGCGCTGATACATGAGATGCCAGCGTTATTAACAAGTGCATCGACACGACCAAAACGCTTCATTGCTGTGTCTACAGCCGACTGCACGAACTCCTCACTCGTAATATCGCCCACAAGCGATATTGCATCGATATATATAGACACGTCGACAGCCTGTAGATCGAGCAGTACCAACGACCAACCCAGATCATTCAGCACTCGTGCCGTTTGCTTGCCGATGCCTTGCGCACCACCTGTAATTACTGCAACCCGAGAACCCATGACGCAAGACTACGACTCGTAAGGCGTGCCTACAGAATTGAGAAAGTTCCATGCAATTTCGGACATCAGTCACAATCACTAATGGACCACGGATAATTACTTTGGATTACGCTCTTCGAATGCGTAAACACATTGTCATCTCATCCCTTATTGCTTTCACACTCACAGCATGTGGCTCATCGTCGAGCAGCACTTCAGAGACATCAATGCCGGCAGACGAAGAAGATTCTATGGATGTAACAGCATCAACGGTCGCAGCCCCGTCAGATGCCGTCGTAAACGCAGACGGAAGCATCAGCATCAACGTAATTGTAGGAACAGACGATTATGACACTCTTGCTGGCGACCGAGTCGTCAAAGTAGCGCTCGGATCAGCAGTCACTATCACGCTCACCGATGCGAACGAAGACCAGGATTACCATCTTCACGTCTACGACGTTGGTGCAGAAGCCAAAAAGGGTGAGCCGGGCGTTATCAGTTTGGTCGTTGACCAGGCAGGACAGTTCGACGTAGAGAGCCACACAACCGGCAAGATGTTGCTCGTATTGGTCGTTGGCTAACAACCAACTAACACCACCCACCACTCACGATTAGTCTTGCCTCGTGATCACGAGCGCACCAGGTATGCAGTAGCAGGTGAATCGTCAACAACGCTCGCTGGGCAAAGATTTTCGGTTACTGATCTTTTCGGTGTGGTCATCCTGCACCGGTGATGGCATGTTTCTTACTGCGTTTCCTCTACTCGCCGCCCTGCTAACTAGAGACCCAGTCCTCATTTCGGGCATCACCATTGCCACCAAACTTCCGTGGTTATTGTTCTCACTTTTTACCGGCGCTATTTCAGATCGGATGGATCGCCGTCGACTCATGATCGGTTCTGACATCGCTCGTTGTGCCATCGTTGCCACGCTCGCGGTCACCATCGTCACTGACCACACAAACATTTGGGTGTTGTATGCGTGTGCGTTTGCACTCGGCATTTGCGAGACACTGCACACCAACTGCGCACAGGGAATTTTGCCCGATCTCATTGCTCCAGACCAATTAATGGTTGCCAATGCACGCTTTACAAGCGCCCAGGTAACGAGCGCTCAATTTGTTGGCCCATCGCTTGGTGTCATACTTTTCAACACCGCATCGGCCCTACCATTCGCTGCCGATGCCATCACTTTTGCTGGTTCGGCAGCACTCATTAAGGCAATACCTAATGTGCACGGAGTTGAATCCCCCACCTCACGTTTACGCGATGACATGCTTGACGGCCTTCGGTTTCTGCGCGACAACCCCGTGCTGCGCCGACTCACGGCAATTCTCACCATTCTCAATTTCTTTTACTTCGCAGCCGCCGCACTTTTGGTTCTCTATACATCCGATTTACTCCACAGCGGCAAAATTACGTTTACTGCTTTGTCTGTTGGTGCAGCACTGGGTACGGTCGCAAGCCGATTTCTTGTCGGTCCAATATCCAACCGCTTTGAATCGTCAGGAACAATCGCAGTCGCACTTTGGGTGTGGGCCATCTCGTCTATCGGTATCGCGTTCACGTCCAGTCGATATGTGGCAATCGCCAGTTACATCCTGCTCGGTGTAGGAAACGGTCTTTGGATGATCGTCAACACAACATTGCGTCAGCAACTCACACCAGCCCGCATGCTTGGTCGCATGAATGCCGCATTTCGCACGGTGTCATGGGGTGTCGTACCTTTCGGTGCAGCTTTCGGCGGCATTGCTGCGCGCTACATGGGGCTTCGTGGCCCATTCATTATTTTTGCCGTAGTCATGGTCGGTTGCGCTGTGTTTGCACGACCTCTGCTGAGGCCAATGACCACGAGACCAATCGGTACTACAGTCCCTACATGAACGTCAATGGCTACAAGATCGAGAGCGGTGCCGATCTTCAAAAAGCCAATTTGAAACATGCGTATCTCAAAGGTGCCGAACTCTCTGGAGCAAACCTTTCAGGTGCAAATCTCGTTCTTGCAAATCTGTTTGAAGCTGATCTCTCTAACTCAAATCTCACAAGCGCCATCCTTGATCACGCCGATTTGTCGGAGGCCGATCTTTCAGAAGCCGACCTCACTGGCGCAAACTTGCACAATTCATATTTGCGCCACACACACATGATCTTCTGCAACTTGACTGGCGCAGTGCTCGATCATGCCGATCTCTCACATGCCGATCTCACTGGCGCAAACCTGACTGGCGCAGTGATGACAGGCGCAAATATGACCGGTGTAGAACTTACTGGCGCAACAATGCCTGATGGTTCATTGCACGACTAAGCAATCCGATTTAGCCGCGCAGTAAAAGCAATTGAGTATTCCCACACCAGCTGTTCACCCTCGCGCCAGCGCTTGACTTCAACCGGCATTCCGTGTGGTCGCATTACCAACACGCCATCATCGAATGTTGCAGCAACCTGCAACGGAGTTGAAAAATCAATTGCCATCACATCGTGTAAACCATTTTCGAGAGTGCCATCGCACGATGCAAAGTCATGGATCACTCCTCCGCCAACAACGATCACACGGTTACCCGCTTGTTCTATCCGTTCAACGTGAGCCCACAAATGATGATCGGCAGGTGCAGCCACACCATTCACTAACAGCTCCGCGACCTTCCAAATTCCGCGCAAATCTGGCACGCCATTATCTAGCACTTCATCAT
Source organism: Actinomycetota bacterium (assembly GCA_009701105.1). The sequence continues at coordinate 3,078 of WLKU01000033.1, forward strand.
CGCTAAGTATTGGCGCAGGAAGCTCACGCTCGTAACGGCCCTTCGTCGTGTCGCCATAACCTCCCGCTGGCGTAAATGCAGTCGGCGCGGTGCTACTCACCGGTCTCTCCATCAACAAACTCGCGCAACAAATCGGCATGACCGTTGTGTCGTGCATACTCCTCGATCATGTGCACCAAGATCCAGCGCAAACTTGGCGCATCACCATTTGGCCACTTGCGCTTCGCCAACTGATCAAGCCCGCCACTCGCCAGAGCTTCTTTGGTAATTGAGCGAGACAAATCAACTGCTTCAAGCCACTGACCCATCAGTGCTGCAGGAGAATCATTTGCTGCTGTCTCCCACTCCCAATCTGGCTGTGCGCTCCAATCAATGGAACACCACGGCTCAATTCGCTCATTGTCGGGTAGCCAACGGGCAAACCATTCGTTCTCCACAAAGGCCATGTGCTTCAGTAGTCCACCCAAAGTCATCGATGACGCTGCAATCTTGGTCGAAAGACCCGCAGCATTAACTCGCTTGCACTTCCATTTAAGAGTCGCACGTTGATAGTCAAGAAACCCAAGCAGTGTTTCAATCTCGCCTGCTGCTGGTTCGGGTTCGGGTCGACCAAAGTCGTCAATCGTTGCCATAAATGCCAACTTTACCTGAAACGATTTGAGGCGACGCCGGGAATCGAAATCCACGAAAACCGTCGTCGACAATCCTGTCTGGCTTTAACCAAAGAAGACGTGGAATAGCAAATCAAAAACTAAATATATGAAATAGATAAATAGTTAAAAAGCTCGCACTGGGCGAGTTCCAGCGGTATTTGGTCCCTTATAACTAAAATACTGTGTGCCTCCGCCAAAGTCCTGAGTCCAAACACCGTCACCTACATAAGTTGGGTCTTCAGGGTTAGAGAATTCTGACGAACTCCAATAAAACTGAGGTGATAGACCAGCAACGTGCGACTGATTGGTGAATAGTTGGTTGAGCTCGTTCTTTGACGGCAGATGCCAGTCCGTAAAAGTCACTCCACCAATTGTCGACTGATAATCCGCAGCTTGTTGAATTGCACCAGATGTGCAAGTTGAGTCTGCAGTGGTGGTGTTAGCCATACCGTCGCCAATGCCCTGAGCGATCGCATTGGTTCGCGAACTCGTTGAACACCATGTAAATGGACCGCTCACGTCACTTGCTGCGGCTTCGAGGTAATAGCAACTTGATCCACAGTCAGATCCAGTAGATGCGAAGGCGTACGAGGATACGTAGAACACTTTGCCACCACCAGGTCCAGTGTTACCCAAAACGCAAACACCACCGTTCGCACATGTTTTTGAAAGTACACCCGACGATTCCGAGGAGTACGTACCAGTCGCCAAAGAAGTTACTGCAGCGACGCGAATGTAATACGTGCTGCCAGCAATCAGGCCTGTGATCGTGGCAGATGTTGTTGTAGAAGTGCCGTCGCCAAAAGTTACATAACTGTAACCAGCGGAAGTTGTGTATTGAATGACATAGTCAGTAATTGCCGAGCCACCAGTAGAAGTAGGCGCTGTCCACGAAACGTTCATTCCAGCAGGCCCAGATGAAACAGTTAGGCTCGTCGGCGCTGACGCGACGCCTGGCGTCACACCAGACGACACAGCCGAGTAAGCACTCGTGCCAACAGAGTTAACTGCCGCAACTTTAAAGTAGTAAACCGTGCTATTGGTGAGACCAGTAACCGTTGCAGTGGTCGCAGAAGATGTGCCGTCACTAAAGGTCGTAAATCCTGATGATGCTGAAGTGGAAAACTGCACCACATAATCGGTAATCGCTGACCCTCCGGTAGAAGCAGGCGCGTACCAAGTCAACGAAACTTGAGTATTACCGGAAGTGCCATAAACCGAAGTTGGAGCACCCGGCACAGTTACAGCGATAGTCGTTGTCGTTGTTGTGACTGGTGGTGCCGTTGTTGTGACTGGCGGTGCCGTTGTCGTGGTCGTGGTCGTGGTCGTGGTCGTCGATGATGTTGTCGTGGTCGTCGATGATGTAGTCGTAGTTGGTGGCACAGTCGTGGTTGTCGATGATGTAGTCGTGGTGGTTGATGGTGCAGTTGTAGTTGGTGGCACAGTTGTAGTTGGTGGCACAGTCGTTGTTGTCGTCGTGGTAGTCGGCTTAACTGTTGTTGGTGTAGCGGTCGTCGAGGATGGGGGCACTGTTGTAGTTGTCGGAGTGCTTGTCGATACCGAACTTGCTACCGACTCAGGAAGCGCTTCGTTTTTAACCGCAGCTAATAATGGTGTCGACAATTCCGTTTTTACGGCGAGCTTTGACACAAGCAGCCCTTCAGTTGGCGTGAAAGGTGCATCAGCCGTGTATTCAGGATTTGCAAGATCTCGGTTCTCACGTGGCGGTAATCCTGGTTTAACTTCAGATTTCTGCAGGACTTCGGGTATATCAATGCTTGTAGCGCTTAGCTCTGTCAACTTCGTAGCCAACTGGGTTTTAACGACCTCTGATCCATCTCTGGCGATTTCACGAATCTGGAGGCTGTTATCTACAGTCTGCGTTTTTACGACAAAGTCAGTCGAGCCTAATTCTGGAGCTTTTGCCGAAATTGCTGGAGTTTCCTGATTTACCACTGCTTCGATTTTTTGCCCAGTGGTCGTCTCAACCGAGATATTCAATTGCTTATTAGCAATATCAATTACCGTATTATCCCCTGCGACATCAGCAGCAAGGTCACCGCTAGCAATTTTTACGTTTACCGTTGGGTCGTCCACTGAGACCGAAGTGTTGGAAATTGACACCGTTCGATCATCGCTCGATGTTGTTGTAGTCAACTGCACTACGGCACTGCCCTGAGAAATAAATGCGCTTGTTGTATTCGGCAAATTAAGTTTCAGATCGTTGCCTTCGACAAAAACAACATATTCAAGTGCCTTCACGCCACTAGGCGACACTGATCCACGAATCGGTCTCGAAACAATACCTTCAACTAAATTATTTGTGATCGGCGAATAAACACCTTTATCTGTCGTGACCGACCAGTTTCGGTCAACCGATGAAATAACAATCATTGAGTTCTTGACTTTTGTCTTACTCGCACAAAATGGGCACGTTGAATTATTGCGTGTATCAAGAGACGTAAGGTCCATGTACCCTTCGCCGCCAGTCCACGCATCTGGGTCGTTCGCTGGATCTTCTCCTGAGAATGAAAACTGCCATGTCTTAGCTTTCAAATCAACCTCAACGTAGCGATTTTTACCCGGCCAATTGGAGTCGTACAACTGAATCCTGGCTAACTCGGGTGATGGAAACTCAACGGCATACGGAAGTAGTGCATGCCCACCTTGCTCGACATACAAACCCATCGAATATTTGGGTTTACCAGTTTTAAATGAATCAACCAGTTCAGCAACGATCGCCGACAACGATTTCTTTTGCCATTCATTGGTCTCATTTTGCACTTCGGGCAGAAATTGAGTTCCGAATGTACGAATGATCTGATGTGTTACTTCGCCTTCGTTTACTAATTCAACTGTTTGTGGCAACAAACTTAAATTAAAACGTTTCGATGCTTCGACTACAATTCCTTCACAATGACCAGGCTGTCGAGCCTGGTTCACCATTCGCGCCCACGCTGCAGCTTCGGCTATCGGTTCACAAGCGGCTTCAATGCCGCCAGTGCAAGCTTCAGCCCCAAACATCTTTACCAGATCATCGGTAGTGAACTCTTCGGGAGAAGCACCTGCAGCAAAGTTCGCAAACGCATAACCATCCGGAGTCGGACGCAACTCAGTGGCGACCGGAACCAAATCAATTGTTGGGTCGCTACTTGCTCCACCACCACAGGCGGCGACTATCAGCAGCGTAAAGGCGATGAGAAAGGCTCGCCTTATGGGTGTTATGCGCCTATTCATCTCGACGATTGGCATGAACTTCACTTGAAAGTGTTGATCGGGGGCGAGTACCAACTACTCGCCCCCGAAAAGCCTCTACCTGCGTCCTACTTCTTTGATCGAGCACGAATAACCGGTGCATAACCGATCAAGATCAACACACTGAGACCAAGAATGAATATGACCCACGTTTTTGGTGAGGTCGTATTCATGGTTTGAGTGGCAGTTGAACCAGCCATACCACTTTCTAGACGCTCAATAAACTCAATTTCAGATGTAAGGATTTTCGAGCCATCTGTTGGACGAATCTCGATCTTCATACTGGACGACTTATCAACCTTAATTACTGTTGTGGCATCCAATTTTTGCATCGCTTCGCCATCAACACTCACAAATATCTCACCAGTGATATTTGTGTTAGCCAATAATGAATCGATACAGCCCGCATCACAACTAATTTCGGTTTGGTTCGTGTCAAGCACCTGAGCAACAACGACGCCTTCCACGAATGGAAGAGCTGCTATGTCCACCACTCCACTTGATGTGCCACCAGATGCAACCGTGCTGCTAGAAGCAACCGTGCTGCTAGAAGCAACCGTGCTGCTAGAAGCAACCGTGCTACCAGACGCAATTGTGCTTCCGGTGTCTACAGCACCACCAGATGTCGTACCACCCGTGCCTCCAGTGCCTGCAGCACCACCAGGTGCCGAGACTGCACCGAACTGGTAATCAAATTGATCAAGTAAATAAGATTCAGATTCTCCATTCGGTGTCATCGAAAGAATCACTTGTCCCGAACCCGACAGACCGGTGCATGTCTTGGTGAATGTCAATGTCTCGCAAGTACCACCACCAGTGACTTCGATCGAACCACCCCACATGGAGATGTGCTGCAAATGCACATCGGTACTTTCCAAGGAGTATAACTTCAAGCTGATTTCCAATGATTTATTGTCCGTATTTTGTTTTACGTTCAACTTGTAGGGAAACTGGTCGGTTATCGGGCTGTAGGCAAAGGCCCTACTATAAACTTCCGTCGAGCCGTTGAACACAACAAATGTTCCCTTATTGCCTTGTTTGAGTTTCATTGTGTAACTATTACCTTGTACCTGCATGTCACACGTAGCCGTTGCGCACGTGCTGTTCTTAATTCCGACCGTAAACCTATTTCCTATAATCCCATATGATCCAGAGTAGACATAAAAAACCACAGTTGAGCCTTGGTCATAGGGTCCATTCACAATCACCTCATTTGCAAGTCGCTCGTTTACAACGGATAAGCCCTCGTCGTAGGAAATCGAAATCCTCTCGACTACCTCGCCATTGTGAACTAACTGAAATTCGCTTTCTTCGTGTCCGGTCGCACTGCCATTTGTATTAGGGAGAAAAGACACACCCGCAGATGTATCCCCTGCCTGCACCCTCGAACCAGCACCCGAATCAAAAAAACCACCTCTGCTGATACCACTCGTTGTGATACTCCAGCCATCCGATGATCCACCTTCTGGAATAACCAAATAGACAGATGCAAAGACACCCATTCCATACATATTCCCCGAATATTGACTGTACGAAACGGCGCCCAGTTTCGGGTCTGCTTTCAAACTATTGACCCCCCCAGACGTCGCATTGCAGTTTGGGGATCCTGTAGCAGACACTGAATACTTGCTGCTTAAGAGAGTTGGACCATTAGTGCCATCTACAATCTGAAATTCTCCAGAGTTACATCCCGGTTTTATAGCGTTTGAATACATTGATCCTTGGTTATCATTTGAATTGAGCGTGGAGAATTCATAACCCTCCTGATCATTTCTCGTAAAGTAAGTTTTGTTGCCGTTCGGTACCGACCAAGTAAAAAGGGCCCGCGTCACGCCGTTGGTTGTCTCAAAAGTGACGACACCAGTTGGGTCATTTGCAGTAGTGATTACCGTTGCAGCAGGCTTTTCAATTAACTTGGCTCCCCAAACGTCAGTTCCACCTTTTCCAGCAAACACTTTCACGCTTGTGCACTGCGAGAAGTCAATGATCAAACGTTGTCTTGAGAAATAATTTTCGGCGGAATTTCCATCGCACTTTGCGTCGCTATAGCTCAAGGCATAATCAGAGGCAGTCAAATCCTCCGGAACCAATAGATCAACCGTGGCTATATTGCCTTGCCAGGTAACCGAAAATGTAACGTCTGCATCGACAGATCCTGTCGAAGTTCCAGCTTCGGATCCGATAGCAATGCTGTTGGTCACTGCCTGCTTGAGAACCGGATATGGATTTGGATCAAGTCCTGTTGCAGTCTTATATGCATTAGCTGCAGCTACTGCAGCAGTGTTGTACGCAGCTATCGCGTCATTCGCATTCGTTGTGTTGTTGTAAGCGGTAACCGCATCGGATATCGCCTTATTTAAAATACTTAAAGCCGAATTTGCATCTGTCGTATTGTTTGCTGTGGCAAGAAGTGCTGTACACGCTTCATTGATACCAGCCTGCCAATCGTTTGCAGCTTTCACCAAGTCGGAGTCATACTTATCCGCGATGGGCTTTTTACTATTTAAAAACTCAACATACAATTGTTTGTCAGCCTCTTTCGCGTCTGTCTGCGCTTTTGTGAGATCTTCACCTGTCAACGTTGAGTCCTTCAATGCATCCTGGTTCGGAGATCCTGGACTTGGCACTGCGTTCATGTCAATGTCGTACTGATCGCCCAACGCCTTATTTGTGGCATCAAGCGCCGCAATCTCGCCACCATCTGGGTTACATGTACCAGTCGAGTCAAGTGCGACGTTCTTCGAACGTCCAGCATTAGAAGAAGAGCTGCTTCCCCCACACGACATCAGAACTATGGCCAGAACGACACCTAAAGCACCAATATTCTTGGTTTTGATATTCGATGGCATAAACATTTCGTCTCCTTATGGTTGTTGACTTAATTGTTTTAAACTTAGGGATACCGTACACCAAAAAGATAATAAATGCAGAAGTTAGTTAATATTTCTTATAAATAGACATTAAGTATGATTTCACGGTATTAGTCTAGAAACATGGCCAAGAAGCAAGTTGAGACCACTCCTAAAGTCTCCACGAGGCAACGCCTGATTGACCTTGCCCTGATTGAACTCGACACAAATGGCTTGTCTGGATTCGATTTGGATGACCTTCTAGCAAAGTCAAAGATCTCCAAAGGCTCGCTGTATCACCATTTTGGGAGCAAAAACGGTTTGATCATTGCAGCCGAGATTCACCTTCTGCTCGAGTCATATGACCAGGGAAACCAACTGTTTCGTCTTCTCACGGAAAATGCCCGAAATATAGACGAATTTGCTTCGCATTTAGAGTTAATGGTGAGAACTGCGACAAATACAGAATCAGATGAGTCTCGACGACGCCGTGTGCGCGCACTTGCCCTGGCACAACACAATCCAACACTTGCAGAAAAGATCCGGAAAAGCCAAATAGAAGGAAGCAACTACTTAGCAAACACCATGCAAATTGCTGTTGATAAAGGCTGGCTACGCCCAGACATCAATGTGAGAGCATTTTCTTACTGGCAACAAGCTGTGTTCTTTGGCCATACGTTGCTCGATATCAGTGGCGAAGATGACCTAAAAGAACCGTGGAATGACATTGCAATCATCGCATTCAAGGCGTTCTTAGTACAAGATAAATAAACTCATAAACAATTGAGGCGACGCCGGGAATCGAAATCCACGAAAAGCGTCACCCACAATCCTGTCTGGCTTTAAACAGTCAGATCGTCACTCGTGTTCGGCGTTCAACGTCCTGCCAATCCCCCAGTTTCCTGATGAGCGTTCACGGGGTGGTACC
>WLKU01000034.1 GCA_009701105.1 Actinomycetota bacterium
GATTCGAACCGGCGACCTTCCGATTATGAGCCGGATGCTCTCACCAACTGAGCTACGCCGCCTAGATTACCGAGCCCTCTGTGGGAATCGAACCCACCACCTCTTCCTTACCATGGAAGTGCTCTACCGAATGAGCTAAGAGGGCGTAAATCACGGACAAGTCCAGATCTGCAACCATGATCCTACCGATGAAGCACATTGAGCCCCACTTGCCAGCAAAGGTCGTAAAAATTCTAGAACTGGTCGAACTTCCCTATTTAAGCGAAGCAATAAGGTGTTCGATAGTTGCTGGGTCAAACCTCAGTTTTTGGTCACGGAATTTATATGGATGAATCGACCGGCCAACAAAAAGTTCGTTCGGGTCCAGCGGGATATCAGCGAAATGTCCCACATGATCCTTCCGGACAAAAAACGCATTCACACCGGTGTGTGGATTGCAAGCTACCAATCTGTACCCGTATTGATTAAACAATTCGATAAAGGCCTGTAGTGACCAACCGTAATTTCGGGTGTGATCCCACACATGGGTTTCAACATAGTTCTGTCGAAACACGATGGGAGGAGGAAACACCTCATTGATTTCGACAACAAAAACAGACGGATGAAAACTATTCTTTAGTAATTCTTCAGTCAGATAGCCATCGTTGCCATCTATGTCAATCGATATGTATTCGATTAGTGGCTTGTGATTTTCTGAAAGTTTTGCAACGAGTTGACAAACATTTTCGCGCGTCACAAATGAACGTGAATGAACAAGTCGTTGCGGATTAACCTGCGCGTCAAATGCAAGATCGAGACCATCTATCCAGATCGCATGCCAACCAGTAGCCAACAATATGAGTGTGTTGTTTTCAAGGCCATTTCCACAGCCAATTTCAAGACATGTCTTACCGTCTAGCCCAATGCGCCTAAGTATTTCCAGAGTGATTCCGTCTTCATCTGTCTGAGAAAATACCTTCTTCGCACTTGCCTCCAACGCTGTTCTCGGCACTCGTTGTGCATGCAAGAGGCTCATCATGTAGTCACTTGTCAACTGCAAGTGGTGCAAGGCTTCGCGCTCTGTGGCAAATTTGGTGCCTTCGGCATGTGCCTCAATCCAACCTCGGAAATTGGATTTCAAACGCTTAATTACCCCAGAAATTCGCATACACGAGATACTAGGACAAGAAATGCTGCGCCTCTTGAATCAACCCCACAAATCCAGAATTCAGTACAGCATGAATCTCACCAAACTCTGACTTGCCGCGATCCCCTGTCTCTCGTTCGATGATATTTCGAACCGATTGAACCTTTTCATCAATTTCGTTCGAACCAGTTGCATTATTCTCGAAAGCATCAACAAAACTCATTACTAGGTGATCAATCCTTTCTGCACTTGATCGCACCTGTCTAATGCCCTCACGAATGAAGTCATTCGGGTCTTTTATCCAAAAAATTGATCCTCGCAAAATATCTCGAAGTGTGAGTCGTGAATCCCCTTGCCACAACTCTGCAGGATTCCACCATGCAAGTTTCGTTCCAAAGAAAAACTGACTAAAGCGCGTCACGTCGATGTAACAGACGGATCGTCGAAATGCCAAACATACTGCGTCTGGCCCAGTTTGTGTTGAAATCGCAAAACTACATGTCGCTGCAATGTAGATATCCAGAAACTCAGATCTCAAATTGGAATTTGCGTAATCAATCACATGTGGATGTCCATCCCCAAACATCGCAACAGATCCAGCGCCCATTCTGATCACCTGGTATCCACGCTGAACTAGTGAAGTTGCTGCTTGTTCGAACGTTGAAATATCAAAGTTTAAAAATGAGTAACCATCAGACTCCTTCTCACCCAATGAGGCGTAATACCCGCCATCACGCACGACTAGACATGCGTACGGTTTGTCTGGATCAATGCCAATCGCTCGGAGTTGCGACATACCTTCGGTAATCTCGATATCTGTAAGTTTGAGCTGTGCTGCGGTTTTATCTAGCGAATTCAGCGATCCACGAATTGACATGTGCGGTTCCGCAAGACGAAGCACGCTTATCTTTGTTCCAACACCGTGTAGTGCATCAATCCACCAACTGGGTAATACACGAATCACTTGCTTCCATTTAGTAGCCAGATAGCGATTTGCCTGCAGTTTCTTTGGTCCAAGACTCCACCACTGAACCGTGATTGGAAATCGTCTGCGATCGCGCTGAGCGGCACGAATTTCAAGTTCACCCAAATAAATTTCAGGTTCAAGCGCCAGGTGGCCAAAACGATGGAATGCAACGATACACAATTCGACCTTCAAGACTGGTCGAAGAATCCACAAAACAATCAGAACCAGCAGCGCTGGTAGTTGCATAAAGATCTTGGCGATCTTTTTCATTATTGCTCGGTTGTGTCTGTCAATAGCGTTGCAAGAGACTCAAATGAATACGGACTCACTGCCACTCGCGCAGCGATACCAACTCGAGTTAAATCAGCATTTGTTGGAAATGTGTTCAGCTGACTGATGTCAAAAACTGAATCGTTATGTTTCATCCATGAAGGCGACAGCGAATCCAAATTAGTTATAACCGCACACCCATGTGCCATCGCGCTCAAAACCGTGGTGTTATTTTCGCGGACGCCAGAAGGGAAAAAAGCGACAAGTGCATCTGCCGCACGAAGCCGACGAGAAACCTCGTCATCGGCTAAAAAACCAAGGAAGCTGACATTGCCATTAAATACTTCCGATATTTCCGAACCCACGGAGAAGAAGTCTTCACTGAATGAAGTTCCGTCATGTAGCGCGGTTGAAATTTCCAGTTGGACTGAGCGCTTATCCGATGCAAGGATCTCACCAAGTTTTCGATACCCATCTGAGCGGATTTTGTGAGCCATTCCAAAAGTAAGCAAAGTGATATCTACATTGGTCTTCTTGCTGCTATCAGCCGCGCCAGGTGCAAAATAGGACAACACGTCGGGGCGCTGAGCACGAACGATTTCAGCATATTCTCGCGTTGCGACGATCACACGACGAGCTTTATCTATATATCGATTCTCAATTTCACTTTGTGAAACTCCATGTAGAAAGAGATCAAACTTTGCATCTACTTGGTCCAGCAGCGCCCACATGTCTTCTGCGGATTTTGTTGACATCTCTTCGAACTTGATCGACAACAGCGAGATACTTTCGGACGACGGCACAAACTTGCTGCTGGAACAAACAGGGATTCTCATCTCCTTTGCTAACGCTTGATTGAATCGGGCCACACCGCATGTATACGGATTGGTGTGATACGAAACTACCGAAGTATAAAGATTGGTCATTGTTTCGAACCAGGCTGTGAATTGCCATCAGATGACCAATCTGACAACAGTTTGCTTGATGAGTTGCTGACCGTTGACAAATACTTGATCTCAATATTCAGCTCATTGCACAATTCTTGCTCAGGAGCAGGCACGCCACCCCTTGTGACCCAATCATTCCCCTTGATATACATCTTCGGCTTCAGCAAACTGAGAACTTCAAGAGTTGATACTGCAGACAGGTGTACAAAGGAGAGATGCCGAATTGCGTCTAACACGACTCCTCGTTGCTCTTGGTTTAAAAGAATTCGATGCTTCGAAGATGTCCATACGTCAGATGTGACATTGCACAATACGGGAAGACCGAATTCTGCTGCTTCCCGAAAGTAATGAATATGTCCATCGTGAAGTGGGTCGAAGCTCCCATCGACCATGGCGACCTTGCCGACATAGTCATGCAACTGATCGGTAGCAAGAATCATGTGACCTCAGTTTACTTCGCAACAAGTTGGCGCTTGTCGCAGCTTGATTGGTGGGCCGGGAAGGATTCGAACCTACGTAGGCATAAGCCGGCAGATTTACAGTCTGCTCCCTTTGGCCGCTTGGGTACCGACCCACAAGCCTGAAAGCCTATCGGCTTGAGTATTGTGTCATTCATGCCAAGTTTTGATGTTATTTCCGAAGTGGACCGCCAAGAACTGAAAAACGCCGTTGACCAGGCTCAACGTGAACTCGCCAATCGTTTTGACTTTAAGAACACTGACTCTTCGATTGAACAAAAAGAGCTCATTCTGACAATCAGAACATCGAGTGAAGACCGCCTACGCGCCCTCAAGGTTCTCCTAGAGGAGAAGTTCGTTAAACGTCAGATCTCATTGAGGGGTCTCGAGTGGGGCAAAGTTGAGCAGGCAAGTGGCGAAAGCGTTCGCCAAATTGTCACAGTCATAGTTGGTATCACATCAGAAAAAGCGAAAGAAATAAATAAACTCATCAAAGAAAAAGCGCCAAAAGGTATCGCGAGCCAAACCCAGGGAGAACAATTGCGAGTGACCGGTAAGAAGCGAGACGACCTTCAGGCAACAATGGCTCTTCTTAAAGGTGCGGACCTAGGTATCGCAATTCAATTTGAGAATTTCCGCGATTAATGCGGAGCTAATCCTCGCTCGGGGTTTCGGCCGCGCGGCGTTGTAGCTCGCTCACAACTGAAGCATCCGCAAGTGTCGATGTGTCGCCCAGGTTGCGACCCTCGGCAACATCGCGCAGTAAGCGTCGCATGATCTTCCCACTTCGTGTCTTTGGCAAGTCGGGCGTGAAATAGATCGCTTTTGGTTTAGCAATTGGTCCAATTTCGGTCGCTACATGATCCCGTAACACTTGTTCGCTCACTTCTAACCCGCCACGTAATGTCACATACGCAATAATTGCCTGGCCAGTCATTGCATCATTGGCTCCAACAACTGCTGCCTCAGCAACACTCGGGTGTGACACCAAGGCACTTTCAACCTCTGTCGTGCTAATCCGATGACCTGAAACATTCATCACGTCGTCTACTCGACCAAGCAACCACAGGTAGCCATCATCATCTAATTTTGCGCCATCACCAGCGAAGTACTTGCCTTTGAAACGGCTCCAATAAGTTTCTCGATACCGCTTTTGATCTCCCCAAATACCGCGCAACATTCCTGGCCATGGTTTTGTCAGCGTGAGATAGCCACCGCCTTTACTCACAGGATTTCCCTCTTCGTCGACTAGCTCAGCACCAACACCAGGGACCGGAAATGTCGCCGATCCTGGTTTTGTCACTGTCACTCCAGGCAATGGCGCGATCATGATGCCGCCGGTCTCTGTTTGCCACCATGTGTCAACAATCGGACATTTTCCGCCGCCAATATTTTCTTGATACCACATCCATGCTTCTGGGTTGATTGGTTCACCGACACTGCCGATCAATCGAAGCGACGACAGGTCGTGCTTTGCTGGTTCTTCAGTACCCCACTTCATAAATGTGCGAATTGCGGTTGGCGCAGTGTAAAAAATAGTTGCTTTGTACTTTTCGATAATCGACCACATGCGATCATTTGCAGGAAAGTTTGGAACCCCCTCGTACATCACCTGAGTTGCGCCATTGGCAAGTGGTCCATAGACGATATAGCTATGACCCGTAATCCAGCCAACGTCAGCGGTGCACCAGAAGATATCTGTCTCCGGGTGGTGATCGAATACATATTTAAAGGTGTAAGCAACGTGAGTGAGGTAGCCACCCGTGGTGTGCATAATCCCTTTTGGCTTGCCCGTGGTGCCAGAGGTGTACAACAAAAACAGCAATTGCTCAGCGTCCATTGGCTCAGCAACGCACAAGTCATCAGCCTTGGCCATGAGTTCGTGATACCAGTGATCTCGACCACTTTGCATCGACACTTCATTGTTGCCACGCTTCACCACAACGACGTGCTCAATTGTCGTCGTTAACTTAACCGCATCATCAGCTTGATTCTTGAGCGGAAACACTTCGCCTCTGCGCCACCCACCGTCGGCAGTGATCAATACTTTTGCTTCAGCATCATTTATACGGTCAGCAAGTGACTGCGATGAGAAACCGCCAAACACAACACTGTGTGCAGCACCGATACGCGCACATGCAAGCATCGCAACTGCAGCTTCTGGAATCATTGGAAGATAAATGTTGACGCGGTCGCCTTTGACAACACCAAGCGCTTTCAATACGTTTGCAAACTTCTGTACTTCGCTTAATAAATCGGAATAAGTCACTACCCGAGAATCACCCGGCTCGCCCTCCCAATAGAAAGCAACCTTGTCTCCACGACCCTCCAACACATGACGATCTAAACAGTTATATGAAACATTGAGCTTTCCATCCGCGAACCATTCCGAATACGGAAGATCCCACTCGCATACTTGCGTAAAAGGAACCGACCAATCAAGCAACTCTCGTGCCTGACGAGCCCAGAAGCCCTCATGGTCGCGAGTCGCTTCGTCATATAGCGACATGTCACTCACATTTGCGGATTGAACAAATGTCGTTGACGGAGAAAACTTACGTTGTTCGTATGAGAGAGCCTCTATGGCCTGCAGATTGTCATTCATATTGAGTTACGGCCCTTTGGTTTGACGACAACTTTCACAAATGCGAGACTAGTCAATCCCTATGAATAGCCCTCAAACCGCAGCAGCCGACACCCAATCTGGCTTTGGATTTATCGACTGGATGTTGTCACTTGGAATGGCCCTCACATGGGGTTCATCCTTTCTGTTGATCGACATCGCAATCCGACACTTTCACACCTCAGTCATTCCATTCGGACGCACCGGTTTTGGAGTCGCAGCTCTATTGCTATTACCTAGCGCTCGACACCGTGTTGCACGCGAACATTGGCCACGATTGGTCGTCCTTGGTTTTGTGTGGATGGCATTGCCGTTCTTGTTGTACCCACTTGCAGAGCACACAGTCTCGAGCAGCATTACCGGAATGATGAATGGCGCACTGCCTGTTGTTGTCGCAATTGTTACTGCCATTTGGATTCGAACTATGCCAAGTGGTCGTCGCATGTTTGCAGTACTTATCGGATTCTGTGGAATTTTGTTGATTGCGCTTCCATCCATCAACGATGGATCCGCTGCAGACGTGAAGGGCATTCTGTATTTAGTTGCAGCACTTCTCTCCTATGCGGTTGCGATAAATATTGCGCGTCCACTTCAGGCCATTTACACACCCGGCACTCTTATGTTGCACGTCGAAATTGTTGCATTTGCCATGTCGGCGCCCTACGGCATTTGGGGCTTGAGTCAATCGACATTCTCACTTGCATCGTTTAGCGCACTCGCCGTGTTGGGTATTCTTGGTACAGGTTTTGCATTCGTTCTCTTTGCAACACTTTCAAAGCGCACAGGTGCTGTGCGCAGCATGATCCCCACATACTTCACACCAATCGTTGGCACAATCCTTGGTACAACGTTTAATAATGAGCCGTTATTGATTCTTTCGGTGGTTGGAATGTTCGTGGTAATTGTTGGTGCTTACCTGATGAGCAAACCAGAAAAAAACTTGCTCACTTCTGCCACGAAAGCGCAGTGAACGCTCCGAGCCCAGAAAGGTCAGTAAGCGCAGTTGCTTCGTTAGAGCGACTGCGCATCTTCATTGCTGTGATATCTGGTGCGTGCTTCATATTCTCCCAGTGGTCAGCGCCTTCATTGACTAGTTCGTTGATCCCCCAGTGCTTCAAGAAATCAGATTGTGCTGAAGTAGTGAATCCTGTAGTTAATTGGTCAAGTAACACTTGTGCAGTGATGTCTTGAGAGCCTGGCTCTGTCAAATAGTGTGCACCTCGGACCTGATCTCGGTACGTGCGTAACCACTCGCGCCACGGTGTGAGCGCAATTTCGGCTGTCGATGTGCTGCAGTAGTCGAACAACAGCAACCGTCCATGATTTATTTTCGACAGGCAGTCCCGTACCCAAGAAGCTGCAGCATCTTGAATTGGTGCACGCGAACCAAGTGGCGCGTTGAGCGGCAGGCATGAAGGAACTGCGTCTGGTGTGCGCAGTACTTCAACAAACTGACCACCAGTTGCCAGAGAAACAAATGCCTCCATCCATGAACCATCAAACACAAACAACCTGAATGGCAAATTGTCGAGCAACTCGTTTGCCATTATGACGCCAGTGATTGGCCCATCTGGCAGAGTTTCGCGAGACTCAATACCCTGCGGATGAAGCGCTCGTTGCGAAGCAGCAATCTCGACCGCAACATAATGCATTGCATCTGCACATTCGGGTTGAGCCGCCAAAATACTGCGCGCAAGTGTTCCCGGGCCTGCGCCGCACTCGACAACGTCAAATCGACTTGGTGAACCAAGTTCCTTCCACCAAGTATCAAGCGCGCGAGCAATCACTGTGCCAAACAGCGGGCCAACTTCGGGGCTCGTGATGAAGTCGCCGCCACGACGACCAGCGCGACCACCAGTTGTGTAAAAACCACCTTCGCCATACAACGCGAGTTGCATGTATTCGCTGAACGGAATTGCTCCCCCAGCAGCGGCAATAGCCGCAGATATTTCGTCAGCCGCCGAAGGCACCAGTGATGTGCGCAATATCGCCGAAGTGCATTGCAATGCCTGGCAACACACCAAGCGCCAATGTGGCAACACCGGTAATACCAAGTGCAAGGGCAAGCGAGCCAGGTGTGCGAATAGGTGTGACGTCGCCATGTGGTGCAGGCTTCATCCAGATCTCACGCATCACGTTTCCGTAGTATCCAAATGCGATCACCGAGTTGACTGCACCAATAAGTGCGAGCCCGTAAGCCCAACCGGTACCTGCACTGATCAGTGTCTGGAACGCTGCGAACTTACCGATCCAGCCACCCAATGGCGGAATACCAGCAAGCGACGCAAGGAAAATTGTTGCAAGCGCGCCAAGGCCTGGAGCGTATGAGAATAAACCGCCAAAGCTTGATACCGAACCACTGCGGGTTTTGCGTGAGACCGCAATGATCACCGCGAACATGCCGAGGTTGGTTGCTGCGTAAATGAGCAAGTACACAACGACAGCGCGAAGTGCCGATTCGCCAACACCAGCCATGCCGGCGACGGCGAGTGGCATGAGCACGAATCCGCCCTGACTAATCGACGAGTACGCGAGCATGCGAACCACATTGTTCTGACGCAATGCAATCACGTTGCCGACTGTCATTGTGAGTGCTGAAAGCACCCAAATGAATGGCTGCCATACCGACGACGCTTCTGGGAAAGCGACAAACAACAATGTCACCAGCGCGATAAAGCCTGCTGCTTTGGATGCAACCGACAAGAAAGCGGTGATTGGGCTCGGTGCACCTTCATAGGTATCTGGTGCCCATGTATGAAACGGAACTGCAGAAACTTTAAATGCAAAACCGACAACAACAAATACGACGCCCAGTGCATGCAGTGCGCTGAGACCACCATTGACCGTGATGCTCTTACCCAAGTCAACAAGCAGCGTGCTGTTGGCTGCGCCGTACAAGAGCGACATGCCGTACAACATGACTGCAGATGCAAACACACCGAGCAAGAAATACTTGACACCTGCTTCATTGCTCTTGATGTCACGCTTGCGCCATGCGGCAAGCATGTAAGCAGGGATGGAGAGAAACTCAAGTGCGACAAAAATGGAGACGAGATCGCGGGCTGAGGCCATCATGACCATGCCAAGAATGCTGGAGAGCAACAAGAAGTAATACTCGCCCCGCCAGTACTCGCCTTCTTCGACATGACTAGA
Source organism: Actinomycetota bacterium (assembly GCA_009701105.1). The sequence goes on from WLKU01000034.1 coordinate 9,545, forward strand.
TGAGAGAAGCACGACTACATAGCCAGCAATCAAGAACATTGCTTTCATCACGATGCTGAAGTTGTCGACAACATATCGACCATCGAACATTGAGCGCACGTTGACATCGCTGAGCCCAAGTGTGAGAACTGGCAATACAGCTGCGAGCAATGTAAAGCCGGCAAGTGATGACAACACCCACTTGCGCGACTCGTCTAAGAACAAGTCGGCCAACAACACCACACACAATCCGGCGGCCAACACCATCTCTGGTGCAAGCGCGTGGTAGTCAACTGTTGGGTTGACCCAAGGAGCGGCGGCGTTGAATAATGCAGTGAGCACGTGATTAGCCCTTAAAGCCTGTGAGCACACCTTGAACGGCTGGGTCGATGATCTTGAACAACAGGTTTGGCATCAAACCAAACACGATGATCGCGATCAAAAGTGGCGTCCACGAAATCCACTCAAACTTGTTGACGTCTTCGAATCCATGATTATCACCATGATCGCCATGACCATGAGCATCATGTGCTGCGCCAGCGAACTCTGGCTTTGGCTCTCCGAATGCGACACGCTGGAAGAGCCACAACAAATAGGCCGCAGCAAACACTGTGCCGATTGCTGCAATCACCATGTAGACACGGAACAACGTCTCGTTGAGACCTGCCGCAGGGCTGTATGCCGACAAGATTGCGGGAAACTCACCCCAGAAACCTGCAAGGCCAGGCAAACCGAGCGATGCCATGCTGCACAAACCAAGGATCCAACCGAGGTGTGGCAGCTGCTTGAGTACACCACCAAGACGCTTGATCTCGAGTGTGTGATATCGCTCTTTAATGCTGCCGGCAATAAAGAACAACATGCCTGTAATCAGACCGTGAGCAACCATGCCGAACATTGCGGCCGTCATACCGAAACTTGTGAGTGTCGAAATGCCGAGCATTACGAATCCCATGTGCGCGACAGATGAAAACGCGATCAAGCGCTTCATGTCGGTTTGGGCCAAGCAACCGAGCGAGCCATAGATGATTCCCACGACTGCGAGACCGCCAATGTATGGAGCCCATGCTTTTGCAGCGAGCGGAAGAATCGGAATTGCTATGCGTACGAAACCGTATGTTCCCAACTTCAGCAAGATTGCGGCCAAAATGACTGAGCCTTGAGTTGGTGCTTGTGTGTGAGC
>WLKU01000035.1 GCA_009701105.1 Actinomycetota bacterium
ATCCGAAACTCGCGCACTTCACCCGACTTGTCGTCGTCCGCAGACACATACCAATGCCCACCGCGCTCAAACACACTGCGCGGAACAATTGTGCGCTCAGATCGTGCAGCAGAAGCTGGCGTGAAATAGGTGATCAATAGATGAGCACCAGGCGCAACCGCATTGCGCAATTCTTCAAGAAATGCAACGGGCTTCAGATCCACTACCACTACCCCGTCGTCAGACGGCAACAACGGACGCAACTTTTTGAGCGCTGTTGCTAGCGGACCAGATTTGTTGGCCCCGGGCAAGCGCATTGCTGCTTTACCCATCACCGTAAGCGCAAACACTTCTGCCGAGTTCAGTTGCAATGGTCGAGAAAACATCAATGGCACTTCAGCGACCACTTCGTCTTCGTCTACAAACACGTCGATCAACGCGTCGGGAGAATATGGTGGCACGCCACACACCGAGGCCATCATGATGTCGTCAATTAGTTCGGCCTCTGTCAACTTAAATTGCTTGGCCATATCCGACAATTTGACCCGTTTGCGCTCCACAAGCCATGGCAGCATCACCATCAAACCGGCCACAATCTCGGTAGCGCTTCGCGGGCCGCGGCGAGAACGTCGAAGAGCCACTAGTTATTCCCCGCGATCTGCTGCAGATGATTCACGATATGTTCTCTGACTCGAGGTGGTCCCAATACTTCGGCGCGATCCACCATCGCAAACAACCAGACGCGAAATGCGTTCATGTTTGCGCATGGAATTGCGAATTCGATTGACCCATCACTCCGTTCGCGCAACACTGCACCGTCGCCAAACTCTGCTTTCACGCGTTGTGCGAGCGATACATCTACCAACACTGTGGCGATTGCATCATCACCATCGCCTTCCGTCAATAACTCCAGCTCGGTTGGCACTGCTTTAGCCAGATCAAAACCGTCAGGCCGAGTAAATGACTGTGCGTCGCCGTTGGTGATTTCGCCCTCGATCCGATCAACCCGAAATACGCGTTGCGCGTTGCGCAAGTGATCAAAGCCAACGATGTACCAAAAGCCACCACGCGACAACAAGCCATACGGATCCACTTGGCGTTGCTGCCCTTTGTATACAAAATTGAGAGTTCGATGCTCAACCACACCAGCAGCAAGTGCCGGTAGCTGTCTGTCGTCCATCTGAATATTGACACTTGTCGACGGCCGATCAAGTGCTCGCTCTCCGCCCAGTTTCCACAGCGCCTCGTCACCATGGCTTGCACCAATGCGCACGGTGGCAATGGCCATCTGAAGTGCCGAACGCTCGGCTTCGTTGAGGCCAAGATCACCAATTTCGAACTGACGACGATCAACGGTGTACGCGCCTTCACCAGCTTTGTCTCCACCCAACGTGATCATGTCCATTGGAATTCCAAGCGCGCGCAACTGAGATTTGTCGCGCTCAAATGCAGCACGTGCAGCCGAGTCGCCATCTGGATATTGGTTGACAAGCTCCTGGCGAATTTGTTTGAGCGTAAGCGGTTGGGTGCGCTGGACGAGCAGTGCCAACAAGTTGATCATGCGCTCGGGTTGCGATGTCTTTGCGGCCATGCCCGCAACATTAGATGTTTTATTGGTGTTTGAGATACCACTGCAATAATTGCGAAGTCGAGGCGTCTTGATCGCTGCTTGGTACGCCCTGCGCTATCTGTTGGGAAATCTTTTGAGCCAATTTTTTACCCAATTCAACGCCCCACTGATCAAAACTGTTGATACCCCACACACAACCCTGCACAAAAACGCTGTGTTCATAAAGTGCAATCAGTGCGCCCAACGTTTGTGCCGACAATTCACTTGCCATCAGCACTGTCGATGCACGATTGCCCGGCATAGCGCGCTGAGGTTCGGTTGATTCTGAACCAAATGCCAGCGCTTGTGCCTGAGCAAACATGTTGGCCATCAATAAATCATGTGCATCACTGTGTTCGGCTTGTGTTTTTGCAAAACCAATCAAGTCCACTGGCACTACAGAAGTTCCTTGGTGCAGCATCTGCATAAAGGCGTGCTGCGAATTGGTGCCGATACTGCCCCACACAACGGGCGAAGTTTGCGTTGCAACAACGGCATCGTCGCTGCCCACCTGCTTGCCGTTGCTCTCCATGATCAGCTGCTGTAAATACGGCGCAAACAATCGCAGGGCGCTTGAATACGGCACTACGGCTTGCGTTTCACGACCCAAAATCGATCGATTCCACACACTGATCAGACCCATCATCACGGGAATGTTTTTGGCCAACGGTGCGTCGATGAAGTGTTCATCAACTAGGCGCATCCCACTTAAAAAATCGTCAAACACATCAGAGCCAAATGCGACAACGTTGGCCAAGTTGACAGCGGACGAAACCGAATACCTGCCACCGACCCACGGCCAGATGTTAAACGAGTGAGCAAATGCAATGCCGGCGGATGTGGCGCGCTGCGGCTCTACTGAAACGACAGCACAATGTTGTGCAACGCCCGCATCACCAACGGACTCGGCGAGCCATTGCTGAATAATTCGACCGTTCGACAAAGTCTCGGAAGTTGAAAAAGTTTTTGAACACATCACCACAAGCGTCTGTTGTGCATCATGATTCTCGAGCACTTTTTCTACATCAACAGGATCAATGTTTGAAACAAACGAGCAAAGCAGCGATGGCTTCAGCGTGCTCGAAAGTGCATCCCACACCAATGCTGGGCCAAGATCACTTCCTCCAATACCCACATTAATGATGTGAGTGAATGGCTTACCCGTTGCTCCACAAATCTTTCCACTGCGCACACCATTGGCAAAGTCGGCCATCGAGCGCCGCACCTGTTGCACTTCTTTCACTACGTCTATTCCATCAACAATAATTTTGTGAGTGCTCGGTGCACGCAGCGCCACATGCAATGCGGGCTGACCTTCCGACGTATTTATTGGTACTCCCGCAAACATCGCGTCGCGGCGAGTCGACACCGAGGCATCTTGCGCTAACGCGAGCAGGGCTTGAATCACTTCAGGCGTGGTGTTTTGCTTCGAAAAATCGGCGACGATTGAGGCACTGCCAAAGTTCAGATCAAGCGTGTTTCGTGTGGCTCGTTGGGCATCGCCCAGAAACAATTCACTCAGGGTTGATTGTGGAGCCTCTTTGCCAAGAGCAACAAGCTTCTTCCACGAAGATGTGGTGGTGATCACTGTCAACAGGTTATCTCGCTCTCACGAGTAGCGTCTTGCACCGTGATTACGTTATGACACCAAACGCCGCGGCAACGCAACACAATGCGTTGCGGCGCTTGCCCCAATCGGGCATCACCCTCGGCTTTGGCGCATACATCATCTGGGGTCTTGTCACTATCTTCTGGAAACATCTCAAGAGTTTTGATTCCTTTGAGCTCATCGGTTGGCGCATCACCACATCGGCAATCTTGCTCATTGCATATATGACAGCCACCAAGCGAATGAAGCCGCTACTGACAACGATGCGAGATCCACGAACATTGGTGCGACTCATCTTGGCAAGTATCTTGCTCACCATTAATTGGACAACCTATGTGTGGGCTGTTGTCAATGGCCACGTCATTGAAACCGCACTCGGATATTTCATTGCCCCGTTGTGCACAATGGTGCTTGGCGTATTTGTTCTGCACGAAAAACTTCGTAGACCACAAATCATTGCGGTCTGTTTTGCCGTGTGTGGCGTGGCTGTACTCACAGTCGGATATGGCAGAGCCCCGTGGATTGCACTCACCATTGCATCGTCATGGACTTTCTATGGCTACCTCAAAAAACAAGTGCAACTGCCACCACTCGAGAGCCTGACGGGAGAAGTATTTGTCGCGTGCATTCCTGCGCTCGTCTATGTCGCGATGTGCTGGAACCACACCGACAGCGTGTCCAACACCGCCACATCGACGCAGTGGTTGCTCATTGCACTGACTGGTTTTGTCACCACTGTTCCGCTGCTGTTGTTTGCGGCTTCGTCTCAACGCATTCCGCTCACACTCATTGGCCCAATGCAATACATCGTTCCAACAATTAATTTTCTACTTGGTTGGCTGCTCTACAGCGAAGAAATCACAACAACCAGAGTTGCAGGGTTTGCACTGATCTGGATCTGTCTTGCGATTGTTTTGCTCGACCTATTTATTTGGCAGAGGCGTGCTGTGCAGTCCCAGCCACAATCCGCTTAAGGCCTTCAATCACGTCAAGGCCGCGCTGTTGGTCGTTGACTGCTATCGAAAACCTTGACAAACCTGTGAGCACCACATTGATCAGGTCTTGCAAAACCTGGGCATTTATACCTGGAACAATCTCGCCACGAGCAACAGCATCATTGCACATTTTGGCTAAAAACTGTCCAAGCCCAACACGAAGTGGTGCGATTGCTTTTGACAACTCTGGGTGACGCTGAGATTCGGATGCAACCCCAACAACGAAACTTGCCAACGACGGATCTTTGGCACTCATCAGTGCTATTGAATCCAAGATGGCCGAAAATTTATCGGTGAACGTCTCATGTTCTGCCGCTGCTTCTTCAAACGTGCTCTGTACAACCTCTTGCATTTCGGCGTATGCCGCAACATACATGTCAAGCTTTGATGGAAAGTAATGGTAAATCGCACCGGTAGTAATTCCGGCTGCTTGCGCAAGCGCACGATTGGTCGTTAAGTCATAGCCAACGTCAGCAAATGAGCGACGGGCTTCTTTCACCAGAAGCTTTCGAGTTTCGCCAGCATCGGTGTCACACGGTCGACCAAGCTTTTTCGCCAAAACCTTCATGAGATCAGGCTAATTCGTTGGTCTGGGACTAAACGAAGCGGCGCAAATGCGCTGCCAGCTCAATCGGACGATCGCCCTGCACGCTGTGTCCTGCACCGTCAACCACAACAATCTCGGCAGTTGGATAGTGCTTTTTCACGCCTTCGATGTCCTCGTCATCAACAACCGGAGAGGCCCCGCCGCGCACAACCAAGAGCGGACATTGCAGTCGTGCAATTGCATCCCACAATGCCGAACGGGGTGATTCATTTTCAAGATTTGTTTTCTCTGAATTGATTTGTCCGCGGCGGTCGTAACGCCATTCCCAACTTCCATCAGCTATCTGATGCGCGTTGTGCAAAATACCTCGACGCAAGCTTGTGGCAGACCGCGTTGGGTTGTGCTCTGTAGTGCGCGCTAAAAGATCGTCGAAACTGGCAAAACTCTGTGGTCCATTAATAAAGTCGAGCACCGCCTTAGCTTTTTTGCTCGTCACACCTGGCGTGATATCCACCATCACCAAATGTCGCACCAACTGCGGATATTTGTCGGTAAGAACCAAACATGTGAGCCCACCCAGAGACATGCCAACAATCGCTTGAGCGTTTGGTGCCAGTTGTTGCACAACGACCGCAAGATCATCTGCCAAATTTTGTGGCGTATATGTAGCGTCATCTCGCCAGGACGAGTGACCATGACCCGGTAAGTCAACTGCAAGCAATGGGCAGCCAAGAGCTAATGCAACTGTGTCCCATGTATGCGCATTTTGTGCGGTGCCATGCACCAACACCAATCGTGGTTCGCCTTCTCCCCACTTGAGTGCACTGACCTTTCGTCCATCGGGCAATTGCACGCTCACTCGTTGCACCACTGGTGTTGCGCTAGCACCGATCGAGTATTCAGCGATGTTTTGACCAAACATCGAAAACTCGTCGTATGGAACCATCTCTGGGGTGCTCATGTGCGATTCTCCTACGGTGTAGTAACAGGAATTGTTGTTGGTGATCCAGCAATTGTCGTTACGACTGCGTTCGGCAGAGTGGTTTGAGGAATTGTGGTTGGCACTGTCGTGTAGTCGGGGTCTGGTAAATCAAATGGCGGCACAGGAGAACCGTACTCTTCTGGTTCTTTCACACCGTCAAAAACATAGACGCGGTCGCCATAGGCAACAATTGCCTGAAAATACCTAGCCACCGACATGGGAATGCGTATACAACCGTGCGATGCAGGCTTAAGCGGCACCAAAATCGCACCGTGAATTGCGATGTTGTAGTTGAAGTACACGGGGTTGTACATCGTGCCCAGTTTTGACTCTCGCATTCCTTGACGACGATTGTAGAAATAGAAAATTCCTGGAGGCGTAATTGCCTCTCCGCAAATTCCACGCTTAATTTCAGCGTCAGTATTGTTTCCATCTTCTCCAGGACTGATCGCTACTTCTTCACACCATTTTTCATTCGACCCACTGGAGATATGCGTGATCACCACAGGTATACCTTCTTTAAACACAATCATTACTTGTTCTGGCAGATACACCTCTACATGCGTCGCGGTGTCGGCGTCGCGTCGCGGCTTGATCTGGATATCTGATTGCATGATCGCCCATGTTGATGGCGTGACAACCCCTGTTGCACGCTCTCGTGGCGTACTCATCACTAGTTTTTCAAAAGCCCACACGGCCTGAATGGTGTTTTGCCCAAACACACTGTCTTGCGGGCCCGGATCAAAGTGCAAAGCGGCTAATCGCTGTTGCACTCGCAACACGTCGTCGCCTTTCATCCCAGGTTTTATTGTTCGCGTGAGAGGCACTGTGACCAATGGGACATTTGTTGAATCTACGATTACGTTTGGATTATTGGCATCCGAATCTGATTTGTCTGAGTTCGCTATAACCGATATCGCGACGACCGTGAGCAACACAGCAATTGCAGCAATCGCTGGCCGCCATCGGTCATACAAACTGGGCTGCGTGTGGAACTGATTTAACTCGTCATCAAAGAATTCGTCTTGATCAGAAAAGTCGTCAGAAAAGTCGTCGCTCATGTTTATTCATGCACCTGCAGAGTTACTTCTTTTTCGGTCCTAGTGCGTTGAGATGACCACGCAATGTCCACGCTTCTTTCAAAATCTTAAAAATTACTGATGGCGAACTGAGCGTAGATACTCCTCGCGTTCGCGGAAAGTAGTCAACACCAAACTGCACGACGCTCATGTTCATCTTGCGTGCGCTCACCATCAGCTCCGCGTCAATAAACGAACCTTCACTCGTGAGCGTGACTTGCTCAAGCACCTTGCGGCGCACCAACTTAAATGCAAAGTTGACATCTCTAAAGCGACAGCCGAACAGTGCACGCACCATCAAGTTGTAAAAGAATGAGTACACCACGCGCACGTAACCCTCACCTGTTCGATCAAATCGGTAGGCGGCAACAATGTCGGCTTCGTATTGGTGCATCAAACGCATTGCCTTATGTACTTCGCGAAAGTCAAATGGCAAGTCAGCATCGGTGTACAACACCACGTCGCCTGTTGCGGCGCCAAAACCAGACTTGATTGATCCACCCAATTTGCGGTTGGTCGGGTGATGCACAACTTTGACCCGAGAATTGCTAGCCACCGCCTCATCGGCAAGTCGAGCTGTTGCGTCCGTTGAAGCATCATTGACGATAATCATCTCGTAATCGCCAATCGTTCCAGCAGCAATCAGGTCGTCACCGAGTTCCATCGCAGCATTGAGCGCGCGTTGGAGATATTCCTCTTCGTTCCACATGGGGAAAAATACGGAAAATCGTTCGAAACGTGGATTCGGCATGCCCATTTAGGCTAACTGCGAGCATCGGATTTGCGATCCGACCCAAGCCTCAACGCCTGTATTGTGCAGGCTGTGACTGCTTCTGCCAACAATCCTTCAGGGCTCACCAATACTTGGCGAACTGTTGCTGTGGTCTCGTGGCTTCTCGTCTTTTTTGCGATCATTGCTATTGCCGTCACCAGTCGCAACATCGGCAAGCCAACGTGGTGGCTTGGCCCCGAATCAAACCCTTCATTCATGTTGCTGTGGGCTCTTCCGTTTGTCGCACCAATCGCCAGCATCATTGCAGCAATCAAATTTGGGCATATTGCAAGTTACGTTGGTTTTGGATCAGCGCTTCTTCTTGGTGCCATCGGTGCCGCAGATATAAACAACACCCCTGGGGTCGCTCTCGTGGAATGTGTTATCGCAGTTTCGTCAGCACTGATTGCCCTTGCCACATTTGCGGGTCGGATAAATCAGTCGGTCTAGAGTTCCAAAAGTAAGTACCGTAGTTACATGCCTCAGTCCAACGCATCTGCTTCAAACGCCAAAGTACTCTCCAGCCTTCCGGTTGGCGAGCGAGTAGGCATCGCTTTTTCTGGTGGCCTTGACACATCAGCAGCAGTTGCATGGATGCGTGAAAAAGGTGCGCTGCCATACGCATACACCGCCAACCTTGGCCAACCCGACGAACCCGACTTAGACGGTGTTCCTGGCCGCGCAAAGCAATATGGCGCAGAAGGTGCACGACTCATCGATTGTCGCACCGAACTCGTACACGAAGGTCTCGTTGCTCTGCAATGCGGTGCATTCCACATCACTACTGCTGGCAAAACATATTTCAACACCACTCCACTCGGTCGCGCAGTTACTGGCACGTTGCTTGTGCGCGCGATGAAAGAAGACAACGTCGACATCTGGGGCGACGGCAGCACATACAAAGGCAACGACATCGAGCGCTTCTATCGCTACGGGCTACTTGCCAATCCAAACTTGCGCATCTACAAGCCATGGCTCGACGCAGACTTTGTGCGCGAGATGGGTGGCCGCTCCGAGATGAGTGCGTTCTTGGCAGCAAAAAAGTTGCCGTATCGTGACTCAGCAGAAAAGGCTTACTCCACGGACGCCAACATCTGGGGCGCAACACACGAAGCAAAAACTCTTGAAGAGCTTTCAACAAGCATGCACATCGTTGCGCCAATCATGGGTGTTGCGCATTACGACGAAAAAGTAAAAATTAAGACCGAAGACGTCGTTGTGCGCTTTAAAGAAGGCTGGCCAGTTGCGCTCAATGGCAAAGAATTCGATTCCAAAACAGAACTCGTCAACGAAGCAAACATTATTGGTGGTCGACATGGCCTCGGAATGAGCGACCAAATCGAAAACCGAATTATCGAAGCAAAGAGCCGCGGTATTTATGAGGCTCCGGGCTTGGCACTGTTGCACATCGCTTACGAACGTCTCGTCACGGCAATCCACAATGAAAACACCATCGAAAATTATCGTCAGATGGGCCGCCGCTTGGGCCGCTTGCTATACGAAGGTCGTTGGTTCGACCCACAGTCGCTGATGCTGCGCGAGCCACTCATGAATTGGGTCGGCTCACTCATTACTGGCGAAGTCACGATTCAGTTACGTCGCGGTGATGACTATTCGATTCTCAACACATCTGGTCCGCACCTCACGTACGCACCAGAGCGCCTCAGCATGGAGCGTGTGGAAGACGCAGCGTTTGGACCGCTCGATCGCATTGGCCAACTCACGATGCGCAACCTCGATATTCAAGACACGCGCGCCAAGATAGATGAATACCGTGCAGCCGGCACACTCGGCAGTGGTGGTTTACTCGAACTCGAATAATGCTTCGCTGTCCATCAACTAGCTATTTACAAGTGCGCGAGTAATCGCAGCAGCAAGCGCAGCACGCTCACCCATCTTTGAAATCTTGATGTATTCGCTATCTGCATGCGCGCCGCCACCACATGCGCCAAGTCCATCCAGAGTTGGCACACCAATGGCAGCCGTAAAGTTGCCATCCGAGCCGCCACCTACTGCAATGCCTTGCAAGTCAGTAATTCCGATTCCAGAAGCAACACTCTGGGCCACTGCATACAACTCGGTTGCAGCCGATTCATGCATCGGTGGTCGATTGATTGACCCGCTCACGCTGATTGTTGCTCCAGCAACAGTTGGTTGTAACGCACTGAAGGCAGTTTCAACACGTGCTTTTTCAGAAACTACATTGACGCGAACGTCAACCGTTATCTGCGCCGCTGCTGGCACCACATTTTCGGTTGTTCCAGCAGTAGCAATGGTTGGTGTCACGGTGGTGCCAATCTCGGGTTGAGCAATTGCAGCAATCGCTTGCACCTGCGCCGCAAGTTCCATCAGTGCATTGATTCCCTTTTCAGGCTCGAGACCTGCGTGCGATGCACGACCAGCAATGTCGACAACAAATGTGCCGACACCTTTGCGTGCGATCTTGAGCGCGTCACCATTTCCGCTCGGTTCAAACACCAGCACATTGCCCGTTGATTTTGCGCGCGCTTCAATCAACTCGCGAGAAGCGTAAGAACCAATCTCTTCATCTGATGTAATCAAAATCTCTGCGCCACTTGCCTCGCGAATTTCGCTCAGTCCATAGATGGCCTGAATAATTCCGGCCTTCATGTCAAAAATTCCTGGGCCGCGCGCAATGTCTCCATCGATACTAAAACCGCGCTTGGCTACGGTGCCTTTTGGAAACACGGTGTCGTGATGACCGACGATCAACACCTTCGTGTCGTCGCTGCCCTTCCAGTGCACATGCGGACCTTTGTCGCTCGCAATAATTTGTGGGGCCTTGCCAAGCAACTCAGTCATGACCTGTGCCAAAAACTCGGCGCTTCGCTGCAACATCTCTGGCTCATTTGACGGCGACTCGATGTTGACAAATTGCTTCACGTGCTCGACCATCTGTGACGTGCGCGCGTCTAGGTTGGCGCGCAACTCAGCAGGTGTCGGTGTTCCGTTCGGCAAACTCATCTCTCTATCGTGCCACGCAAAGTCATGCTTTTAGTGCCCGGGATCGGACTCGAACCGATACAGCACTTTCGTGCCAGGGGGGTTTAAGCCCCCCGCGTCTACCATTCCGCCA
>WLKU01000036.1 GCA_009701105.1 Actinomycetota bacterium
CAGTGACTTTCATTGGCGCAGAGACTTCGCGAATGTCGTCAAAAATTCCGAGAGCGAAAATCACGACTGCTGCAATGAGCACACCGATTAACTCGGAGCGGTTTTGAAACAATCCAGAAAAACGATCCATCTGCGAAGCAAGTAGGAGCGACGCGAGCAACCCAACAAAAAACGCAATACCACCGACGTCCGGTGTCGCAACTGGGTGCGAACGTCGTTCATCTGGTTCTGCCATCCAACCTTGTTTACGAGCGACAATTGCAACAACCGGGGTCGTTACTGCAGTCACTACAGCGGCACACCCTCCAACAATCAGGTAGCCGTTGAGATCAATCACAGATTATTTCTTGACAGTTGGATACACCGGAAACTTGGCGCACAATGCAGCAACTTTTGCACGCACTTCAGCAACAATCGCAGGGTCGTTACGACCGCGCAGTGTTGTTGCAATGTATTCGGCAATCAATGGCATCTCAGTTTTGGTCATGCCCTGCGTTGTTACCGACGGAACACCAATGCGCACACCAGACGTAACGAACGGACTGCGTGGGTCATTTGGAATGTTGTTTTTGTTGAGCGTGATACCAGCCTGATCGAGCACCAACTGAGCTTCTTTGCCAGTGAGTTCGCTGTCAAACGGACGCAAGTCAACAACCATCATGTGTGTGTCAGTACCACCAGAGACAAGTCTGAAACCCTGATGCGCTAATGCTTCTGCGAGCGCCGATGCGTTGGTGATGATCTGCTGCGCATAGACCTTAAAACTCGGTTGCATCGCTTCATGAAAAGCAACAGCCTTTGCGGCAACTGCATGCTCGAGTGGGCCGCCCTGGCTGCCAGGAAACACTGCTTTATCAATGGCTGCTGCATGTGCAGACGTAGTGAGAATGCAACCGCCGCGAGGGCCGCGCAACGTTTTGTGAGTTGTAAACGTCACGACATCGGCGAACGGCACTGGGTTTGGATGCACTCCACCAGCCACGAGTCCTGCGATGTGTGCAATGTCAAACATCATCAATGCCCCGACTTCATCGGCAATTGCTTTAAACGGCTCTGGCTCGAGTCGGCGTGGATACGACGTTGTGCCAGCAACAATCATCTTTGGACGATGCTCGAGTGCCATCTCACGAATTTGCCCAAAATCGAGACGCTCGTCGGTGTCACCGACACGAAACGATTTGAAGTTGTACAAAATTCCGCTCGCATTGACTGGCGAACCGTGCGTGAGGTGACCGCCGTGATCGAGACTCAAACCGAGCACGGTGTCGCCAGGATTCAAGAGTCCTAAATACACGGCCATGTTGGCACTTGCACCAGAGTGTGGTTGTACGTTTGCGTGATCGGCGCCGAAGAGTTTCTTTACACGTTCAATAGCAAGTGCCTCGATCTTGTCGACAACTGCGTTGCCACCGTAGTAACGCTTTGTTGGGTAGCCCTCTGCGTATTTGTTGGTGAGCACAGAGCCGGTTGCAGCCATCACATCTGGCGACGTGAAGTTTTCACTGGCGATCAATTGCAAACCAGTGATTTGTCGACCACGCTCTTCGTCGATGTATCCAAAAGTTTCAGTATCTCGTGATGTTTCAGATGGCCAAGGCATTATCGGTTTCCTTCTTGTTCTTCGATTTCGGTTAATTGTGCAACTCGTCGTTCGTGTCGACCACCTTCGAAAGGTGTTGTAAGAAATGTATGCAATATTTGATCTGCGAGTTCAAAAGTGACCACTCGCCCACCCATTGACAACACGTTGGCGTTGTTGTGTGAGCGCGCCATCTCTGCAAGGTACATGTCATTGCACAATGCAGCGCGAACTCCGCGCACTTTGTTGGCTGCTATTTGCTCGCCTTGTCCGCTTCCACCCAACACGATGCCCATGTCGGCTTTGCCGTCTCGCACTGCCCGGCCTACGGCTGCACAAATTGGTGGGTAGTCAATCGAGTCGGTGGAATGCGTGCCGTGGTCATCAACTTTGTGACCAGCCTTTGTCAAAACCTCAACCAGGTGTGCCTTGAGTTCGAAACCCGCATGGTCAGAACCAATTGCAATCGTGCGTATCTGTGGGCTATTCACTGCGCACGATCCTAGATCACGAGCAACCCAACCAATACTTTGCTTATTTCTCTAGATATATACAGTTGACCTAGTGACATCTGGCCAAAACAAGATCGACCCACGCACCCCGATCTTTGTCGGGCAAGCACAGGTTGAACAACATATAGACAATCTCGAGAGCGCTTCAGGCCCAATCGAATTAATGTCACAAGCAGTTCGTGCAGCATTTGCTGATGCAGGAATACAAAACGCAGGGACAAAAAACGCCGCAACAATTGATGCCCTGCGCGTAGTTCGCTCGTTGTCGACACGAAACACCAACCCCGCTCGCGATATTGCATCCGCACTTGACATCAGCGCCAACGAATATGGCCTCACGCCTCACGGCGGCAATATGCCCCAATACTTGGTCAATAGCGCTGCACTGCAGATTCGCGACGACGGCGCGCAGATGATCGTGCTCACAGGCGGAGAATCATTTAGATCCCGGCGTCGAGCTCGCGCCGCACAAATGACACTGCCATGGATGGAACCACACGACGGTGAAGCACCGACTGCCCTCGGCGAAGACCTGGTGATGAACCACGAAATTGAATTGGCTCACAAAATCATGCTGCCAATCGAGATCTACCCAATGTTTGAAACTGCATTGCGTTACCGCGACAAACGAACAGTTGCAGATCACCAAAAGTACATCAGCGAATTGTGGGCGCGCTTCAGCGATGTTGCAGCAGCAAACCCTCATGCGTGGATTCAACAGAGCTACACCGCTCAAGCAATACGTACGCCAACACCCGACAACCGAATGATCGGTTTTCCCTACACAAAGTTGATGAATTCAAACAACGATGTCGACATGGCAGCAGCACTCGTGATGTGCTCTGTCGAGCGTGCTGAAGCACTGGGCATTACTCGCGATAAATGGATATTTCTACACGCAGGAACCGACTGCCACGAACACAACTTTGTTTCACATCGCTATTCATTTACTGACACGCCTGCGATACGTATTGGTGGTCGGCGCGTGCTAGCGCTTGCCGAAAAATCTATTGATGAAATTGAGAATCTTGATCTCTATTCATGCTTCCCATCTGCTGTGCAACTTGGCGCAGAATCACTTGGTGTTTCGCTCGATAGACAACTCACCTGCACAGGCGGACTCTCGTTTGCTGGCGGACCATTTAATAACTATGTGATGCATGCGATTGCCACCACGATGACAACACTGCGCGAGAAACCCACAGAGACTGGTTTGGTGTGGGCCAATGGTGGTTATGCAACCAAGCATGCGTTTGGTGTGTATGCCACAACACCGCCCCTTCACGGCTTCCGACATGAGTCGCCACAGAGCGAAGTCGACTCGCTACCCCGACGAGAAGTTGCAACCGCTATTGATGCTCAAGGACCAGCGACTGTCGAGGCATACAGCGTGATGCACGATCGTGATGGCACTGCAGAAAAAGTGCGTGCAGCAGTGCTTCTGGCCGATGGTCGCAGAGCATGGGCAACGAGCGACAACACACAACTTGGTCAAGACATGTGTGAAAACGAGTGGGTTGGAAAAACCGTCATGCTCAACGAAACCGGCGATATCAGTGTCTGAAAAAATCCCTGGAACTGTCTCCGACACGTTTCCGCGACAGTTTGCCCGCACACAGCGACTCACCGTTGGCGAACCGCGCAACATCGTTGTGTCGCCCGATGGCGCACGCGTAGTTTTTTGCAGGTCGCTTGGTGGGTCAGATTCGATCAACTCTCTGTATGTATTAGACGTAGCCACGTCGACGGAAACCTGTGTTGCCGACATGCACGCACAACACTCAAGTAATACCAACCCAAAATTGGATACGTCGGCCGAGCAAGCGCGACGCGAACGCGCCCGCGAAGGTGCATCGGGAATCGTTGGATACTCGTGCGATGACCAGGTACTCAATGCTGCATATTGCGTGGCCGGAAAGCTCTTTGTTACCAACCTTGTCACTGCTATCACTCAACAGATCAACACATCTGAAGCCATCTTTGATCCACGTATCAGTCCAAATGGAAAACACATTGCTTACGTGCGCGATGGAAAATTGTGTGTCTGTGACTTGACCGGTACAGAAATCATTGCCGCAGCAGAGGCTGAGCCCAATAACGACATCACTTGGGGTCAAGCCGAGTTTGCTGCCGCAGAAGAGATGGGCCGACAGCGTGGTTATTGGTGGTCTCCAGACAGCACTGCAATAGCGGTGTGTCGGGTAGACAACTCGCCCGTTTCCATGACATGGATTGGTGATCCGGCCAACCCGATGACCCAACCACGACCCCACCGCTACCCATTTGCTGGCACCAACAATGCCAATGTTTCGTTGCACATTTTCACCATCAACGCAGACAACAACTCTTCGCGCGTTGATGTGCAATGGCAGCAATCGCAACTTGAATACCTCACCAGTGTTCAGTGGACACGCAGCGGATTGATCATTGCTCTGCAAAATCGTGAGCAAACGAAACTTGAGGTTTGTGCAGTACACACAAGCACGGGTGCATTAAGCACAATTCGCACCGAAACCGATGAGCACTGGATTGATCTAGTGGCCGGAAGCCCTGCGCTACTTGCAGATGGTCGACTCGCGATGTGCTGCGAACGCAATGGTGTGAGGGCGCTCACCATTGATGATCATGTTGTTACTAGCAGTGAAATACAAGTGCGAAACATCATCGCGACGACGCCGACTGCAATCTATTTTGGAGCAAACCCGATTGCAGACCCAACAGTGCTGCACGTGATGCAGTGCAACCTCACTGATTTGACAGTCAGTTGGCTCACCACCGACGCTGGAGTGCACACTGCTGCAGTTGGAGGCGACACAGTCGTTATTCGCAGCGCCACGTTGAGCGAAGTGCGCACCGCTACACGCGTGAATGGCAAACACCAGATTGCAAACAATGCCGAGACATGCCTACTCACACCAAATGTGACAATGCACCGCATTGGTGCAAACAAGATTGCTACAGCAATTGTGCTGCCCAACAATCACGACAGCTCACCATTGCCTATTTTGTTTGACCCATATGGCGGGCCACACGCACAGCGAGTGTTGTGCGCATCCAGCGCATACTTTGCTTCGCAATGGTTTGCCAATCAGGGCTTTTGCGTTGTTATTGCCGACGGACGTGGCACACCGGGGCGCGGCACGCAGTGGGAACGTGACGTGCACTATGACCTCGCCACCAAGATCCTTGATGATCAAATTGAAGTGCTGCGCGAACTTCCAACACTGGTGCCGTGCGCCGACACAACACGAGTAGGTATTCGTGGATGGAGTTTCGGTGGATACTTGGCTGCACTTGCGGTGCTTCGCGCACCCGACATGTTTCATTGCGCAGTTGCTGGTGCACCCGTCACCAAATGGGATCTGTACGACACTCACTACACCGAGCGTTACATGGGCAACCCACAGACGCACGCCGCCGACTACGAAGCAACTTCACTTGTTGCCCACGCACATTTGCTGGAGCGCCCACTACTACTTATTCACGGGCTTGCAGACGACAACGTACTTGCAGCACACACACTGCAGTTTTCGACGGCACTGCTGCATCACGGCAAAGTACATGAGTTGCTCGCGCTCAGCGGTGTCACACATATGACACCACAAGAAGTAGTTGCAGAAAATTTATTGCTCCATCAACTCGAATTTTTGCAGCGACACCTCGCAAAATAGCGGGCATTAGCCAGGTAATTGTCCGACCGCAATGCGGTCGCGTCCAGACAAATCTTGTTTGATCTCTGCGTCAACGAAGCCAGATGCGGTCATCATTGCGAGTACCTCTGCACCTTGTTGATACCCGATCTCGAGAACCAGCGACCCAGATTGCTTGAGCCACACAGATGCGCCTTCAAGGACTGTGCGCAAATCTGCAAGCCCATTGTCGTGCGCATACAAAGCCGAATGCGGCTCATACATATGAACGTCTGGTGCAACTTCGCTTGACGCATGGGCGATGTATGGCGGATTACAAATAGCAATATCGATCATTCCTGCCAAGTCTTGAGGCAATGCATTCCACCAACTGCCATGCGCAATGCGCACGTTTGCTGCTGCCCTGCCAATACCAATCATGTTTGCACGAGCAACATCGAGTGCATCAACCGACGCATCGGTGAGCCACACATGCGCGGCGTCGACACCAAGTTCAAATGCCATCGACAAACCAATCACACCACTGCCAGTACCCAGATCCACAACCTGCAAAGGAGTTTTGCCCAACCGTGTTCGTGCAATATCAAGCGCAACCTGCACAACCTGCTCTGTCTCGGGCCGAGGAATCAACACACGCTTGTCAACCATGATGTCAAGGTGCCGAAAGGCCCAGCGCTTCATCACATATTGCAATGGCACTCCACTGAGTCGATCTTGCACCATTGCATGCAAACTTTTTGCGCACGCCACTGTCACAAACTGATCTTGTTCTGCAGAAAACTCGGCAGAATCCATGCCACTCGCGTGCTCGCACAACCAACGCGCCTCTTGAGCATTACCCAATTGTTGTGTTGTTGACGCAAGCATCTCGCGCCACGAAACGTTGTCTGTCGCGTCGGCCACTGCGGTCTACTCGTTTAGTGAACTTCGACGGAAGCGCCAGCCAACTGTTCGATCTCGAACTGCGCAGTCAGCGCGTCGATCACGGGATCAAGATTGCCCATCAACACATCTTGCAATTGGTACAACGTAAAGCCGATGCGATGATCGGTGATGCGGTTTTCTTTGAAGTTGTAGGTGCGAATCTTTTCGCCGCGCCCGCCCTTGCCCACCTGGGCCTTGCGTTGTGCCGACATCTTTTCGGCTTGCTCGTCTTCGCGCAACTTGAGCAAGCGTGAACGCAAGACAGTCATTGCTCGCAAGCGGTTTTGCAGCTGGCTGCGCTCGTCTTGCATTGCAACAACCAAACCAGATGGTTTGTGCGTGATGCGCACCGCAGAGTCGGTGGTGTTGACACCCTGACCGCCAGGACCGCTTGCGCGATAGACGTCAATATGTAAATCTTTTTCGTCGATCTCGACGTCGACTTCTTCGGCTTCTGGCAACACCATCACCGTTGCAGACGATGTATGAATGCGGCCTTGTGCTTCTGTGACTGGCACGCGTTGCACTCGGTGTGGTCCGCCTTCAAAGCGCAACTTTGTCCACACTGTGTCACCTTTGGCCGACACAGTGATCTGGTTGATGCCGCCCATCGGCGAGTTGTCGCGCGACAACACTTCCCATGTCCAACCCTGTCTTGCTGCATAAGCGGCGTACATTTCAAATAAATCGCCAGCAAAGAGGTTTGCTTCTTCGCCGCCTTCCGCGCCACGAATTTCGATGATGATGTTTTTCCCATCATTCGGATCGGATGGCAGCAACAACACTTTGAGACGTTCTTCCAACTCTGACAATTTGATTACACCAGCATCGATCTCGGCTTGCAGTTGCTCGCGCTCTGCACCGTCGGCATCGGCCAGCAACTCGCGTGCGGCCTCGGTATTGCCTTCGGTGTCGAGATACTCGCGGATGCACAACACCAGCGGTGTTTGCTGCTTGTAGCGACGCGAAGCATCACGCAATTTTGCTTGATCGCTCAACACTTCTTGGCTAGCCAAACTCTCTTCAAGTGCCCTGTAATCGGCATCAATCTGAACGAGTCTGTCTAACACGCCTCTTAGGCTACGACTTTTTTAGCGAACAACAGGTGCGACTTCAACGAAACGTGCAGGAATACGCAGTGATTTTGCCAACTTTGCCAACGATGGCGTGACGTTGTTGGTGTGGGTTGCGATCACAAGTTGTGCATCGGGAGCAATTCGAGCGCGCGCGTCAGCCGCAAAAGAAACGACATCTACATCAACAGATGCTGTGCACACAACAACAATTTGCTGACCGGCTTCGGTCATGCCCACCGCACAACAAGGCACCGCATCCTTCACATTGAGACGCATGGCTGGTGGCTCGGTTGCATGTAGCGACGAAGCACCAACCAATTGTGGCTCAACAATCACACGATGCCTCAGCAAACGTTCGGCGGCAAGCCTGTTGAGTGGGTGATGCTCTGCCCCGCTTTGACGATGGCCGCTCACAATGTTGACAACCTTGATCAACGACTCGAGTGTGGCAACTTTGCCATGCAGCATTTGGAATGTTTCGCGGTCGTGAGCGCCAACACCAATCTCGAGACGAGGTTCGTTGTCATTTTCGTCAACGACGACTCTGCACACTTCAAGGCCCATTACTTCGCCACTCAACACGCCGTGCTCGCGAACAATATCGGCACCAGACTCGCCAATAATCGACGCAAATTGCTCGTGCGTGTTGGGTACTACTGATGACGGCATCACAGGCTCGGATTCAGCGCGAGCAACTTGTTTGTCGGCAACAAGCCATACGCGAATGTCTCGATCAAAAAACTGAGCACGCCGCGACACAAGACCCGCATCAGATGTAACAAAGATGTCGAGAGTCGTGGCATCAAACTTTTGAGCCCACAACAACACCGGGCCAAGCGAGCGCTCGCATTGATCGAGCACTGCAACCCATGCATGATTTGCGCTTACGGCACCCGCGCCGAGAGCAAACTCGACAAACTCTGGCTGCTCGACAGCACCGATGCTTGACATCGCACTGCGCAGAGCAAGCTGCGCCACACGACTTTTCTGATTGTTGTTCTCACTCATGCGAGAAAAGCCAATGAATTGTTACTGATTTAGGCGTTTGGCTGCTTGGCGATTTCGGACAAGAACTCATCGTTGTTCTTAAATGTCTTCAATCGATCGATCAACAACTCGAGACCTGGAGCGGCGTTGCCACCCTCGGCCAAACCGCTCAACACTCGGCGCAGTTTCCAGACCATTTGCAATTGCTTGCGATCAAACAACAACTCTTCGTGTCGAGTGCTTGATGCATCAACGTCAATGGCTGGGTAAATACGGCGCTCTGAGATCTTGCGATCGAGACGAAGCTCCATGTTGCCCGTGCCCTTGAACTCTTCGAAAATTGCATCGTCCATTCGGCTGTTTGTCTCGACCAATGCTGTTGCAAGGATCGTGAGACTGCCGCCTTCTTCAACGTTGCGAGCCGAACCAAAGAATTTCTTTGGTGGATACAAAGCACCCGCATCGATACCACCGGACATGATGCGCCCGGTTGCAGGAGCCGACAAGTTGTATGCACGAGACAAACGAGTAATGCCGTCGAGAATAATGACGACGTCTTCGCCCATCTCGACCATGCGCTTTGCTTTTTCAAGCACGAGCTCGGCAACCTGTGTGTGCTCTTCGGACGGACGATCAAAAGTTGAAGCAATAACTTCGCCCTTCACCGTGCGTTTCATATCGGTCACTTCTTCGGGACGCTCGTCGATCAACAACACAATCAACTTCACTTCTGGGTGATTGCGCTCAATCGATGTCGCGATCGTTTTCATGATCGTCGTTTTACCGGCCTTTGGAGGCGACACGATCATTCCACGTTGACCCTTGCCAATTGGCGAGATCAAGTCGATGATGCGTGCAGTCATGTTGTTTGGATCTGCAGAGTTTTCGAGTCCAAGTTTGGAATCAGGAAACAGCGCCGTGAGGTCTTCGAAACGAGGACGTGCCTTGACTTTGTCGGCAGCAACACCATTGATCGTTGCAACATCAAGCATTGCCGGGTTCTTTTCATTACGCCCAGCTGGCTTGCACATTCCGGTGACGTGATCGCCCTTGCGCAGACCATATTGACGGGTCAAACGAACAGCGACATATGCGTCGCCTGCACTTGCCAGATATCCATTGACGCGCAAGAAGCCGTAGCCCTCGTCGCGCAGGTCTAGGTAACCCGATACCGAAACTGGTTCAGTTGAAATTGGCTCATTCGAAACTTCTGGCTCGAACGACTCGTAGCGATCACTGCCCTGTGGGCCTTCATCGCGTGGACCTTTTCCACGTCGACGACGATTGCGGTTTCGATTGCGGTTTGGACCACCCTCGGCTCCGTTTTGCTGAAAACTGTTTTGGCGATCTTGTCCGCGGTCGTTGCCTTGGTTGCGATCTTGATTGCGGTTTGGGCCGCGATCATTATTGCGGTTTGGGCCGCGATCGCTATTTCGATCGGAGCCACGATCCGAACCAGCCGGACGCTCGCTTGCACGACGTGCATCTGGAGCAACTGGCGTTCCTTCGTGTTCGGCTAATTCAATTTCCCAATCGGCAAGTGGTTCGCCGTCAGCACCAAGTGCTGCTTGTGCGGCGGCTGGGGCTGCGGTCTTTGCAGCAACTCGCGATGTTGGCTTGGCAGCAACCGGAGTTGGTGTAGCAGGCTTTGTTTGCTCAAGGATCATGTCGATGAGTTCTGACTTTTTTGCACGCGATGCCGACTTGACGCCGAGTGCTGACGCAATTGCTGTCAGTTGCTCGCGGTCTTTGGCTTCTAATGCTGATTTTTCAAGGGCTCCACTGGCCATTGGTCCTACTTTCAAGGGCGTTCACACAAATGTGAGTTGCCCATCTGACCGCAGATGCGTCACGCGAAAATCAACGTCGCAGGTTTGCGGGGGCTTCACTCGGGA
>WLKU01000037.1 GCA_009701105.1 Actinomycetota bacterium
CTCGCATAAGAAGTAATAAGCAGTAAGTAGAAATAGCAGTACCACGTCGGAGTGGCGAAATGGCAGACGCACCAGCTTGAGGGGCTGGCGCTCGAAAGGGCGTAGGGGTTCAAGTCCCCTCTTCGACACAAGAGTTTGGACGCAGGGCCGAGCGAGTAATCACCTACGATAAGTGGATAGTTACGCTCTACACACCTAGCGAGATCGCAGCAATTCAGAAGCGCACATTGCGCGTCTTGGTTCTGAGCCAGATTGCAGGCTCTGCGGCACTGGCGGCGGCGGTAACTGTCGGTGCATTCGTCATTCAAGACATCCTTGGACAAACAACTGCATGGGGTGGTATCGCTTCGGCAACAGTGACGATGGGTACCGCCTTTATGTCGCAGATGCTTGCTCGGTTGATGAATGTTCGTGGAAGACGTAATGGTTTGCAGGCCGGTTACTTGCTCGCGATTTTCGGAGGCTTTATCGCTGGCTATGGCGCCGAGACGAAGACGCTGTGGATATTCCTAGTCGGTTTGTTCGTGTTCGGAAATGGCCAAGCGTCAAATTTGCTGTCGCGCTACGCCGCTGCCGATTTGGCTACAACCGACCAGCGTGGTCGCGCGATGAGTCGTATCTTGTTTGCATCAACGTTTGGCGCAGTGTTTGGCCCATTACTGATAAAGCCTGCCGAGCAAGCGGGTATGAATTGGTTTGGCTGGGGGCAGTACACCGGTCCATGGATTTTTGCTGGTGTGTTTTTTCTTACTTCGCTCATCAATACAACACTTCGTTTGCGACCCGATCCGCTTGAGGTTGCAGGCAGACTGAATCGTCAAGCCGAGGCTGGGGCACCCACGAGGCTGTTTTCTGATGCGGTCAAGGCAATACGAATGTCTGGTGACGCGCAGATTGCAGTGATTGCAATGGTGATCTCGCAAATGGCGATGGTCGCGGTGATGACGATGACACCAGTGCACCTGAGACTGCACGATCACGAGACGGTGAGTGCCTACATAATTTCGCTGCATATCGCCGGCATGTACGCGTTTAGTCCACTCGTTGGAAGATTTGCGGATAAACGTGGTCGGTTGACAACAATTCAGGTGGGTGCTTTGGTGTTGATGGGCTCGACGGTGCTTTCGTCGCTTGCCGGAGATTCGCCAGTTCTGTTGTTTCCAGCATTGTGGATGCTCGGTGTCGGATGGAGCTTTGGATTGATCGGTGGCTCAAGTCTGCTTGTTGATTCCATTGATCAGCAGATTCGAGTACGGGTGCAAGGTGCAGCTGATTTGATGATGAGTTTCTGTGGTGGCCTCGCTGGTTTCTCGAGCGGGTTTATTCGCAAAGCAGTGGGTTATCACGTTTTGTCTAATGTTGGAACTGTGCTTGCTGGAATATTGTTAGTAGTGGTGATGTGGAAAAAATCTGGCATGTCCAAAGAGGCGATCGTTGCATGACCACGTGGAAGAACTGGGCGGGCAATCAGCGCGCAAACCCCTTAAAGGTTCACGAACCAGAATGCGAGTCGGACATCGTTGCGGTCGTTGGTTATGCAACCGCCTTGCAGCAACGGGTAAAGGTTGTCGGTTCGGGGCACAGCTTCACAGCGATCGCTGTGGCTCCAGATCATCTGATCAAGATGACTCGCTACAACAAGGTTGTCTCAATCGATGCACAAAAGATGGAAGTAACTGTCGAGTCGGGGATAG
The DNA here is from genome assembly GCA_009701105.1 of Actinomycetota bacterium. The sequence continues at coordinate 1,695 of WLKU01000037.1, forward strand.
TAATTAGTGACCTCAATAAGTACCTCGACAAAGCGGGATTTGCGATGCCAAACCTTGGCGACGTGACATATCAAACTATTTCGGGAGCATTGTCAACATCAACTCATGGAACTGGTGCTTTGCGAACCGGACTCGCAGCACAGATCACTGCATTTCGTCTTGTTGTCGCAAGTGGCGAGGTGTTGAGTTGTAGCCCGACTGAAAACGCAGAAGTGTTTTACTGTGGAAGAGTTGGTCTTGGTGCGCTCGGTGTTTTGAGCACGATCACTCTGCGAATTGTGCCGGCATTTCGCTTGCAGGCAATTGAAGAGCCAATGCGTGTCGACGCTTTGCTTGCAGACATCGAACGGCACATTGCGGACAATGACTTTTTCGAGTTTTACTGGATTCCGCATACGGGCTGGGCTCTCACCAAACGAAATAATGTGACTCAACTACCTGCCGATCCACCTGCGCGTTTTAAGACTTGGTTCAACAAGATGTTTATGGAGAACATTGCATTTGGAGCACTTTGCTACGTGGGCAGATTGTTCCCACGTCTTATTCCTCGTCTATCAAAGGCGCTGCCAAGCACAGGCAGGACGGAGTATGTCAATGCAAGCCATCAAATATTTGCGAGCAAGCGCATTGTGCGTTTTTATGAGATGGAATATTCAATTCGGCGAGATGCAGTAGTCGAGGCACTCAACCGCGTGCGCAAGATGGTCGATGAGAAGGGATTCTTGCTCAATTTTCCAGTAGAGGTTCGCTTTACCGCTGGTGACGATATTCCACTCTCTACTGGTAGTGGCAGAGATAATGCGTACATTGCGGTACACGTGTTTAAGGGCATGAAGTATGAGCCATATTTCCAAGAAGTTGAAGCGATCATGAGCGATTATGACGGTCGACCTCATTGGGGAAAGATTCATTTCAAGTCAGCAGTTGAGCTCGAGCGCCTGTATCCTGATTGGAAGCGTTATATCGAAGTTCGGAACCGTCTCGATCCCGAGGGTGTGTTCACAAACGACTATTTGCGTCGTGTGTTGGGTCGCTAGTTCGCCTCAACCGTAATTAAACCCCCTAGGTATTTGAGGAGAATTTCATGACTAAGAGCTGGACCGCGCTCGGCGTACCCGAGAGAATCGTTGCAGGACTGCTAAAACGTGGCATTGCAGAACCATTTCCCGTACAGGCTGCAACAATCCCAGAATCATTGATGGGTCTGGATATTTGTGGCAAGGCACCAACTGGATCTGGCAAAACGCTTGCTTTCGGTATTGCGTTAGCTGTCAAAGTTGTCAAGTCCAAGCCTGGTCGACCACACGGTTTGGTGCTTGTGCCAACACGCGAACTCGCTGCTCAGGTAGCAAAAGAAGTTGCGATGTTGTGCGCAGGCGGTGGCATCACTGTCGCTGCTGTTTACGGTGGTGCTGGTTATGGCCCACAAGTGAAGGCTGCACGTGCAGCAAGCATCGTCGTTGCAACACCTGGTCGTTTAGAAGACCTGATGAAGCGTCGCGATCTCGACTTGGGTGCAGTAGCACTTGTTGTGATTGACGAAGCAGACCGCATGGCCGACATGGGTTTTATGCCAGCTGTAAAGCGCATCATGCGCACCATCCCTGGCGGGCGACAGACACTGCTGTTTTCGGCAACCCTCGATGGCGATGTCGACAACCTGATCCGCGAATTTCAGCGCGATCCTAAAAAGCATCAAGTTGCTGCCGCTGAAAATGGTGGCGAGATCGAGCATTTATTCTGGAACGTCAACCGCGACGAGCGCACTCGTATGGTTTCCGAAATTGCCAATCATTACGAACGCGCCATCGTGTTCTGTCGTACAAAGCACGGTTCCGACCGTCTGGCAGGCAATCTCGAGTCATTGGGCGTCGAGACTTGTGTTATTCACGGCAATCGCAGCCAGGCTCAACGCGAGCGCGCGCTTGAGCAGTTTCGACGTGGCAAAGCAACGGTGATGGTTGCTACCGATGTCGCTGCTCGTGGTATTCACATCGATGCCGTGCCAGTTGTTGTTCACTTCGACTTGCCAGAAGATCCGAAAGATTACATTCACCGTTCTGGTCGTACAGGTCGCGCCGGCGAAAAAGGTGTGGTCATTTCGTTTGTTGACAAATCAATTCGCCGGTCAACAACACAGCTGACAAAGAACATGCCGTTTGATGTGGTGTTTGTGGATCCACAATTCGTTGATACCTCGATGCCAGCACAGTCTCCACGACCGGGCTCCATCGGCACGGTTCATACGCTTGCACTTATTGGCGCAGGCCCTCAGCCAGAGTAGGTCACAAACAAATATCTTGTGGCAAGTCACAAGCAAATATCTTGTGGCAGGTCACAAACAAATATCTTGTGGACGTACTGGCACTCTGCTGAGTGCTTTGCCCGTTGCTGCGCGAATTGCCGCGACAATTGCAGGCGTAACCGAAATGCATGGTGGTTCGCCTATGCCTTTGGCGCCCAGTGGCGCCTGAGGTTCTGGCTCTTCGATCATGATGGCTACAACGTGTGGAGCATCTAACGCAGTTGGCAAGAGATAATCAGTGAAGCTTGGGTTCTTGACTCGGCCATTGTCCATGATGATTTCTTCCATCACAGCAAGACCGAGACCCTGAGCAATGCCACCCTCGATCTGACCAATTGCCGAGAGGGGATTGAGTACCCGACCAACGTCTTGCGCGGTAGCGATTTGCACCACCTTGACGAGGCCGAGTTCAATATCCACATCGACAACAGCACGGTGAGCAACAAAAGCAAATGCAACGTGGCAATTGCCCTGACCATTGGCGTCTAGATCCTCGGTTGAGCGATGGTGATGCTCGAAGGTTTCGGACAACGTGATGCCTTGTGTTGCTTCAGCAACGCTGATACGAAATGTGCCGATGGTGTCGACGACATCGGTATGTTCGATCATGAGTCGAATCGGATCGATATTGTGCAACTTACCAACATGCTCAAAAAGGCGTTCGCGAACCAGTCTGCATGCTCCGTCAACAGCACCACCGCTCATCCAGGTTTGTCGTGATGCCGATGTTGAACCAGCAGAACCTATTTGTGTGTCAGATGTTTCGAGCACGACGTCGTCGACACCCAGCACGCTGCGCGCAATTTGAGGTGCAAGAGTCACGAACCCTTGGCCCACTTCTGATGTTGCAAACTTGAGTGAGGCAACGCCATTGGACAACGTGCACCTGGCAGTTGCATAGTCGTCGAATCCTTCCGAGTACATCAGGTTTTTCATTGACACGCCCCAGCCGATGCCGCGAACGATGTTCTGTCTGTCTGCTGTGCGACCACTGCCGCCAGGAAACTCAAGCACATTTGCATTTGCTGCCAGCGGTTCGGGCATTGGTATGGCGTCTGTTTCACGGATGCAACGCTCGACGGGTGCAACGCTCTCCATGATCTGGCCAGTGATCAATTTGTCACCGGTGTGCATTGCGTTGATGAGTCGCACTTCGACGGGCGAGAGACCACATGCCTCAGCCAATTTGTCCATTTGACTTTCATGAGCAAAACACGCTTGCACGACACCAAAGCCGCGCATAGCTCCGCATGGGGGATTGTTGGTGCGCACGGCATAACCGTCGACCACAGCATTATCGCATTGGTATGGCCCTTGAGTGTGAGTGATGCCATTAATCAGAACTGCAGGGGACGTGCTGGTGTATGCACCACCGTCAAATACCATTCTCGACTCAACTTTGACGATCCTGCCTTCTTTTGTTGCATGATGTTTCATCCAGATTTTGGCTGGGTGTCGATGCACGTGTCCAAAAAAACTTTCTTCGCGGCTGTACTGCATCTTGATTGGTCGACCCGTGCGCAACGCGAGCAAACAACAGTGCACTTGCAAACTGATGTCTTCGCGTGCTCCGAAGGCCCCACCGACACCACCAAGTACTAAACGAACATTGTCTTCTGGCAGTTTTAGGCAAGCAGCAATTTGGCCGCGATCTTCGTGTAACCACTGTGTTGCAATGTGTAACTCGACACCATTGCCACCCGAATCGGGGAATGCCATTGCTGCTTCAAGACCTAAAAACGCCTGATCTTGCATGCCAATTGTGTAGTGGCCTTCAACCGTGACATCGCTTGTGATATTTGCATCACCGTGGAGAATGTGTTGATGGCGGATCAGATTGCCATCAGGATGAATCTGTTCTGTAGTGACAAGCATTGCTAATTCTGGGTCTACAACAGGTGTGAGTACTTCGTAGTTGACGATGATTGCTGCAAGTGCACGCCGACATGTCTCTGGGTGATCGGCTGCAACTGCAGCCACGGGTTCGCCCATGTAGCGGACGAAGTCGAATGCGAAAACTGGTTGGTCTGCCGAAATCAGACCGTACGTTGCCTTACCTGGAACATCTTGTGCGGTGATGACTGCTGAGACGCCACTGATGAGAAGCGCTGCGGTCGTGTCAATGGAAATGATTCGGGCATACGGGTGAGGAGACCTTAAAGTCGCGCCCCACAACATGTTTTCCGCCCACATGTCAGAAGAAAACGAAAACGATCCCATCACTTTGGCCACACCGTCTGGGCGAAGGGCACTTGTGCCAAGTACGTCGCGGAGCCGCGTGTCTTGTTTGACCGTACTCATCGTGATGCCTTACGTACTTGAACAACTGCTTCAACGGCAGCAAAAATGCGACCATAACCAGTGCAACGGCAGATGTTGCCTGAGATTGATTCTTTGACTTGCAATTCTGTTGGATCAGGATTTTTGTCGAGCAAATGATGCACTGCAACGATAAGTCCAGGTGTGCAGAATCCACATTGCACGCCACCTTCTTCGATGAATGCCTGTTGTACATCAGTGATATGACTGGAAATTGTTTGGGCAGTTGCAGCCATCGACGGATCACTCTCGATCAGACCTTCAACAGTCACGATGTCGGCGCCAACCGCAGTCGCGGCCATCACCAGACACGAACAGACTGCGTCACCGTCCATAAGAACAGTGCAACTTCCACATTCACCTTGCTCGCATGCTCCCTTTGCGCCTGGCAATTCAAGCCGTTCTCGTAGCACGTAGAGCAAACTCTCTCCGACCCATGCATCTTGTACAGGGCGGTCTTGGCCATTGATGCGCAGTGTGTACATCTCGTTACCAATTGAATTGCTCATGATGAGTAGGCCCTCGTGATCAGTCGTTGAGCAAGCACCCCTACAGCATGGCGTCGATATTCGGCAGTTGAGCGGTGATCATCAATAGGTTTTGATTCGAGGACCACTCGTCGTCCGAATTCTTGAGCAATGGTTGCGTCAATGCTTGTTGTGGTCGTGAGATCTAGTTGTTGTACAAGCCATGATTCAGCATCGCGACAGCGAATGATCGTCGGGCCAACAGCGCCGAGCGCAATGCGTACCGAATTGTTCTTCTTGTCAACAGCTAGACATGCTGAAGCAACAGAGATCACCATTGCGTTACGCACTCCGACTTTTGCGTAACCCTGCCAGCCATCAAGAATCGGCACTGTCACCCCCGTGATGATTTCGTTTGCATGACGGGCATTGCGTTTGACACCGAGCATAAATTCGTGAATCGAAAGATCTCGCGATGACACGAGGCTTCGCAGATGCACAATTGCGTCAAGGGCGAAAAGTACTGGTAGTCCGTCGCCTGCTGGCGAGCAGGTGCCCAGATTGCCTCCGAGTGTGCCTGCGGCACGGATCTGCGGCGAGCCGACCGTGCGTGCTGCCTCTGCAAGAGCCGGAAGCAACTCTTTAAGTTTCCCCGTCTCCATTTCCTGATAGGGAACGCCAGAACCAATTGTGATGGTGTTGTTGCTGTTGACCTGCCATGTGCGCAATTCTTTGACACGTCGTAGGGCAATGACATCAACTGGTTTGACATGATTGCAGTTGATCTCGACCATGAGGTCGGTGCCGCCTTGGATGAGTCGTGCATCTGGGGTGCGCGACAATTCGTCGAATGCCTCATCGAGCGATAGTGGAACAGCAACGGTCACTTGACGCCGTCCCAATCTGCAAATGTGTCGATCATTGCTTTGACGTCACCCAGTGGATACAAAATCGGGCAAGTTGCACCGTTGTCGATGTAGTGCTTGACACTTGCACGTGCTTCAGCGGGTGTGCCGCTTGCGGTGAGCATTTGCACGATCTCGTCGGGCACCAATTTGGATGCAGCGGTTACTTGTTCGTGAGTTGCGGGCCATGTCAGTACTTCGCCAACTTTGTCGAGCAAACTTTGAGGCACTCCAGATGCTTTCATGATGTGCGGTTGTTGACCCAAGTATTGCGTCACCATCTCGCGCGCCATATTGAGTGCAGTTTTCCTATCCTCGTGCACGCTGCACACAACCAACTGTGGCCTGTCAATGTCGGCAATCTTGCGACCAGCTTTGTCAGCACCTTTAGTTAGTGCCTCAATAGCCTGCTTGTTGTAATCGGGGGAGACGAGATAGTTAAGCACGACGCCATCTGCAATCTCGCCCGTGAGTTCCATCATCTGCATGCCAGTTGCTCCAATATAAATTGGCACATCTTTTGCACGGCGATCTTGGTAGACGTAATCCAATTCGATGCCATCAAACTTGACGAACTCGCCATCGAAGGTCACTGTTTCGTTATTGAGTAGTGCTCGCACATTGAGTACAATTTCGCGCATTGCACGCAATGGCTTGGCTCGAGAGATGCCTACCTTTTGCGCCAATGGATCCCACCAAGCGCCGATACCAAGAATGACGCGTCCAGGAGCGAGATCATCCAATGTTGAAAAAGTTGCTGCGAGTCGGGCAGGGTTACGACTCCAACAATCGACAACTCCCGAACCGACCTTGATGGTTTTGGTGACAGATGCAAATGCGGCCATGGGAACTGTTGCTTCCCGAACGAGCCGACTCTCTGCTTGCCAAACTGCATCAAAACCTTTTGACTCGGCGTATTGCGCATACTCCATGCCTTCGCGAATGCGATGGGCATCCTGCAGATAAATAGCAACACGAGCTTTGCCGGTAAGTGGATTAACCGCTTGTGGTGGGAGTGACATTATTGCAACCTTTCAAAAAGTCGAAGTGCTTGCTCGTGTGCTTTTGATCGAATCTCATGTAGATCTACTCGGGTCGGTAATCCGTCGCGGATTACTGCTTGGTTGTCGATCACAACATCGGTAACACGTGTTCCTGGAGTAAAGGCAACATGCCATGGGCTCTGAATCTGGTCGTAGTTCCAGGTAACAGTGTCGTGCTCTGCTTCAGGAAATATTTGATAGGCATTGTTGAGCCATTGGGAAACAGTGTCGGGAGTTTCGGCAATGTTAAATTCGCGAAGCCTCGCATAAGCCAAACGTGACTCTTCGAGCATGTCCGCTCCGATTCCATCCGTGCCTAGCAGGATCGTGTTGGACTTGGAAGTTGGTGCACCGTAGCCAACGTGGTTATTCATGTTTGATCGAGGGTTATGTACAAGTCGACCAAGTAGGGGAGATTTGAGATGCACACCATGCACAAGCAGCCAATCATCGGTGGCCAATTTGGCGAGTCGAGTTGCAGCATGAGCGTCATCTTCACCTTCGGCGACATGAATGTGAACGCCTACGTTGAGTCTTTTTGCCATGTCCGCTGCGGCATTTAGCGTCTCGTCGCAACAGGTAAATGCGGAATGAACTCCGATCATGCCAGCACCACCTCCGGCAATGAATCTTTCGCATTCCGCAAGTCCTCGTTGGGCTGCATCAGTCATCTTTGAAAGCGGTGAAACCTTGGAGTGCAATTGACCGTTGTTGTCCCAACGATCGGTTACGCCATAACAGGTGTTCACTCTGACACCAACATCGCTACAAGCTTTGCTGATCAGTGAAAGCGATCCTTCAATCATGTTCGGTGATTCGTGATGATCAATTATTGCTGTCGTGCCATTCATGAGTGCTTCAACGGCGCCAAGTGCAGCGGACCAGTAAATCATGTCGGCATCGAGTGCTGCATCTAGACGCCACCACACTTGTTGTAATACTTCTATGAATTTTGTCGGTGCTGTTGGAGGTGCTGGCATTCCGCGGGCGAGTGATGAGTACAAATGATGATGCGCACAAACAAGTCCTGGAGTTGTATTCGGCACTGTTTCTATTCTTCCGTGTCGTCTGCAGTGGATTTCAGCATCGGCAAGGTTGTATGCCACGTGCCGTCGAGGTCGTAGAACGCTGCAGCAACAGCGCCAGCAGTTGGTACGAGCCCAATTTCTCCAACACCCTTGATTCCGTATGGCGAATTTGGTTGGGGAGATTCAACCAAGATGACATCAATTGCCGGAACGTCTTTTGGTCGCAATATTTTCAGTGATCGCAGCGTCATGTTGATTGGAAAGCCAGTGAGTGGATCACTTGGGAAGTCTTCTGAGAGCGCGTAGCCAAGACCCATGTGTACGCTGCCTTCAATTTGGCCTTCGCAGAGTTGTGGGTTGACTGCTTTGCCAACATCGTGAGCAGCAACGACGCGCTCGATCTTGCTCGTTTCACGATCGATGACCACGAGTTGCGCTGCATAACCAAAGGTGGAGTGGATTATCGGATGCTCTACGCCTGGTTCTCCGAGCTTGTTCGTCCAGTCAACCCGATACTCGCCAACGTGATCCACACCGACAGCACGGTTTGCGGCTTTGGCTGCATCACATGCATCCTTGACAGCGCCTGCGCCCATAAGTGTTCCGCGTGAACCAGTTGTTTGCCCAAGCCCCAACTCGCGAGTGGTGTCAACGATGACGTCAATGAGGTTGCCATCTATGCCAAGTTCGTGCACCGCAACTTGCAGCGCAACGGTGTTTATGCCTTGGCCCATCTC
>WLKU01000038.1 GCA_009701105.1 Actinomycetota bacterium
ATACCGGCGAGTTTTGCCAAGATCTGCCACTCATCTGGTTGGTCGGCTTCGCGCTCAAACACAGCCTCAGAAAAATTGGCGACGTTGCGAATCGAAAATGCAGTGAAGACCATGTCGTAATGACTGCGCTCAAGATGTGACGGCGGTGGCAAAATCACATCTGCATGTCGAGTTGTTTCATTTAAATAAATGTCAACAGAAACCATGAACTCGAGAGAGTCAAATGCTTTTTCGAGTTGCTCGCCATTGGGCGTTGACAACAATGGGTTTCCCGCCACCGTCACCATCGCCCTGATCTGACCCTCGCCGGGAGTCAACATTTCTTCGGCCATGACCGACACCGGATATTCGCCTATTGCTTCAGGCGATTTACGCACACGCGAATATCCGTGCCCGATGCGAAAACCCTTGCCTCTGCCCGACTCCCCGCGTGTGGTTTGATTGCCAGCAGCAGGCATCGGAAACATCACACCGCCTGACTTGTCAAGATTGCCCGTGATCGTATTAATGACATCAACCAGCCAGGAGGCGGTCGTGCCAAACGAGACCGTTGTTGTTCCGATACGACCATATACAAGTGCGGTCGGTGCAGCGCTCAGTTCTCCAGCAATCCGGCGAATCGTTTCTGCATCAATACCGATTGCTTGCTCAACACCTTCTGGCGTAAACGGTGCAAGCGCACCAGACAATTGGTCGAACCCGGCAATGTGCGCGCGCACGTGGTCGCCCACATCGGCTTTGCCGCTCGCAAGAATTGTGTGAGCAATTGCCGCGAGCAACAGTGCGTCACCGTTTGGTCGAATTGCCAGCCACTCATCAGATGATTCAGCGGTGCGGCTTCGACGCGGATCTACGACAACAAGTTTCCCACCGCGTTCACGCAGTGCTTCCAGCCGACCGGGAAAATCTGGCGCTGTGCACAAACTTCCGTTGGACTCGTAAGGGTCTGCGCCAAGCATCAATACATAGTCAGTGCGATCTAGATCAGGAATCGCGACAGAAGCAACTGTGCCAAACATGTAAGCAGACGCAACCTGTTTTGGAAGTTGATCAACAGACGATGCGCTGAAGCGCTGCTTTGTTCCAATCGCTTGCATCCAGGCACGGTTGTACAACAACGGCGCAAGGTTGTGCGCATTTGGATTACCAACATATGTGCCCACCGAGCCACGACCGTGTGTATTAATCACACCCATAAGTCCACGCTCAACTTCAGCCCACGCTTCTTGCCACGAAACTTCTACGTGTACTCCGTTGCGCTTGATGAGTGGTTTGCGCAAACGATCTGGGTCTTCATGTAGTTGCTTGAGTGTGCTGCCCTTCGGACAGATGAATCCATGACTAAATACATCATCGCGGTCTCCACGAATGCGCGAAACTTTGTCGCCTTTGACCGTGATCTCAAGTCCGCACGTTGCTTCACACAGCGGACATGTTCGATAAACAACTCGCTCTTGGTCGACAATTGACATCCCTGTATCGTGCCACACAGAGTCGTTCTCACCAATAGGCTTGATTTTCTGTGAGACGCATTTTTCCCGCACCCAGCGCAGAAATTTCTGTGCGCGAGGCGTATGGCGTAGATCGGTCGCGGATTACGACTATCACGGGTAGCCGACCAACGATCGGCCTGTGCATGGTCATGAGTCTGGATGGTTCGACCGTTGTGCAAGGCAATTCACGCGCTCTTTCCGGCGATGCCGACCGCTCAATACTTGTGGGGTTGCGTTCACTAGCCGATGTGATCGTCGTCGGATCCTCTACCGTTCGCATCGACGACTACGGTCCGCCGTCTCGAAAAGACTTGCGAGTGGGGGTAGTTTCGCGCACAGGAAACCTCGATTTATCAACGCCACTCTTCACCAGCGGGGCTGGGTTTCTGATCATTCCCGAAGATGCCCCAGAGCCGTCCAACCCGGCAGTCACCTGTATTCGTGCCGGCAAGGGTTCGGTGGATTTTGCCTCTGCAATGAATCAACTCGAGGGCAAATTTATCCAACTTGAAGGTGGGCCAGGACTGAACGCTTCGATGGCGCAAGCCGACCTTATTGATGAAATCAACTTGACCATCAGCCCAAACATCGCAGCGAATAATGAACCTCGCTTACTCAGTGAAGCATTACCAATTTTGAATCGATTTACGTTGTCGCACATTCTTGAAGAAGAAGGCTTTTTGTTTTTGCGCTATACGAGAAACAAAAATTAAGCGCGCGAAGTACTGGCGTGCTTTTCGAGTAACGCAAGTTCGCGTTTGAAGTCTGCAGCATCATCAAAGTTTTTGTAGACGCTCGCAAAACGCATATATGCAACTTCATCGATCAAACGCAATTGCTCGAGCACAGCATGACCAACTTGATTACTGGTGACGTCTCCACCCTCAAGACGCAAGGCATCCTCTATCCGCTCGGCAATTTCCATAATCATCTCGTCGCTGACCGGCCGGCCCTTTACGGCGGCCTGGATACCGGCCATCATTTTGAGTCGGTCAAAAGGCTGTTTGCCACCGCCCCGTTTGACCACGTTGAGCGCTGCTTCTTCAAGTCGCTCATAGGTAGTAAATCGATATCCGCATTGAGTGCAACTACGACGACGACGAATTGCGCCCCCTTCTTCAGAGAGACGCGAATCGATCACCTTGGTGTCGTCAAACGAACAACTTGGACAATGCACTTCTGGCACATTACACCAAATACATCAATGAAAATTGAGTTATTTGCAAATTATGGAATACGAACGAGCTGACCAGCAACGATTGCATCGCCGTTGATGCGCACGAGTTGATCGACAAGATCTGAGATATTTGCTTGAGGGGCAACCCTTTTTGCAATCGCCCACAATGTGTCGCCTGGTTGTGCGATAACTGTGCGAGGTTCAATTGACTGACCAGCCACAGCTTGATCGGCTTGTGCCGTCGTGCCGGTTGCGCCAATTACACCTGCGATAACGACACCAAGGATGAGCATCGATGCAACCAACACCACGAGCCGACGGCGCTGGTACGTGGCAACCGAAGGGGCACTGGCCGCGTTAGTAGCCAATGATGGATGCTGGGCGGAACGTCGAGCTGCCGGACGACTGGCTGGACGGGCGCCTGGCCGGCTGGCTGGGCGATAAGCCCCAACTGGGGTTGGGTCAATCTCGGGAACGAGGTAGAGGTGGCGGGCCGGGCGAACATGCTGACGGTTCGTTGTTTGGCGGGTTGTAGTTTGGTGGTTCAGTGCTAGTGCCATGATTAAGTCCTTTGTTTATTGTTGGTGTGTAAGGGTTTTGGGGGTATTCGATCTCGTACAAACCACTCTAGCGAACAGGTGTTCGGAGTTTGCGGATCTTACGAACATTTGTTCGCCGAACAGGTGTTTGACTCTGGGGGCGAACACCCGTACGATGGAGCCATGACTTCCCTCCCCACAAGCGCCCACACCCAGCTCACCGACCGCCAGCGCGGCATCCTCGACTTCATCGAAAAGAACATGCGCGAGCGTGGCTACCCGCCATCGGTTCGCGAGATCGGTGAAGCAGTTGGCCTCAGTTCATCGGCCACTGTGCACAACCACCTCGGCACACTGCAAAAACTTGGCTATCTCCATCGCGATCCAACGAAGCCACGCGCAATTGAAGTTCGTTACGAAGCATCCAGCGGCGTTGCAATGGAGCGGCGTCCAGTGAAACACGTTCCACTCGTTGGCGACGTTGCTGCAGGCGTCAATGTGCTCGCTCAAGAAAATGTTGAAGAACTCGTTCCCCTACCAATGGACTTCACCGGTGACGGCGAATTGTTTATGTTGCGTGTTCGCGGCAACTCAATGATCGACGCTGGCATTTTGGACGGTGACTTTGTTGTGTGTCGTCAGCAAACAACTGCCGACAACGGCGACATCGTGGTCGCTGGTATTCCCGGCGATGAAGCCACAATCAAAACTTTTGCCAAGACCGGCAACACCATCACTCTCACACCATCCAACTCTTCAATGAAGCCGATGAAGTTTGAGACTGACGAAGTTTCGGTTTACGGCAAGCTCGTCACCGTATTACGTCGCCTATAAATTAAGCGAATAATTTCAACTGACACTGAGGCGTTGGGCCATCAACTCAATGCGCTCATCGGGTTGCACAACCGCAACACGAACATTGTTTGATCCGCCAGCACCATAAAAATCACCAGGGCTTACAAGAGCCCCACCCTCGGTTGCAAGGCGTTCTGCAAACTCCCAGCCATCACTTGCGTCGAACCACAAATAAAAACCACCTGCTGGCAAATCAATAGCGCGACCCGACCACTTGCTCAACACATCCGCAGTGCGCTCAAGGCGCTTGCGATACACACTGGCCTGAACCTTCACACTCGCATCATCATTCAGCGCCACAACGCCCGCGGCTTGCGCTGGCCCCGGCACCATCAAACCCGCGTGCTTGCGCACTTCTTTGAGGTAATGCACGATGTCGGCGTCACCTGCGTAAAACGCAACACGTAAACCGGCGAGGTTTGAGCGTTTGGAAAGTGAATGCAACGCGACGACGCCTTCCGTTCCGTATTCGAGAGCCGTACGCGACTTGCCCTGCCACGTGAACTCGACATAACACTCATCACTAAAAACCGGAACGTCGTGTTTGCGACCCCATGCCACGACTGCACCCATGTCTTCGAGTGCGCCTGTTGGGTTGCTTGGCGAGTTCATCCAAATCATCAGTGCGCGCTTTGCATCGTCTGCACTGATCTTTGTGAGGTCAATACCGCCCGATTCGGTCATGGGCACAGCAACAGGCCTACAACCCGACAACATCGCGCCCATTGCATAGCTTGGGTAACTCACGGCAGGAAACAACACGGTGTCGCGGGACGGCGTGCGCAACTTCATCCACTGCGGCGTGGTCACTACGAATTCTTTACTTCCAACACATGCCGCTATTTGCGACAACGGGATGTCTATATCAAACCTTCGTTGCATCCATGTATGTGCAGCACTGCGCAATGGTTCGATGCCGATAGATGGCGGGTAACCGCGCTCGAGATTGGACGTAGAAAGGGCGGTAATAACTGCTGCACTCGGTGGGTCACATGGATCACCCACCGACAGATCGATGATCCCGCCTGCATGTTTTGCAGCAACGGTCTTAAACACATCGAGACGGTCGTACGGATACGGAGGTGGAACAAAGCCATCTGAGTTACTTGTCATGATGCAGCCATCGTTTGATTATCTGATTTATTTCCTGATTGATCAACAACAAATTGCGACAAGCGGCCAGTCGAAGCATCACCCAATCGCGCACGGATACGCATGCCGTTTTCTTCGTTAGCAGTAGACACCACTTCTCCTTCTCGATGCACCGAAGCCACTATGTCTCCGCGGTCGTATGGAATGAGTAATTCCACCACCACGGAAATGGCCCGCATGCGATCTCCGATAGTACGCAATAAATCGTCAATTCCTACGCCCGTGACTGCCGAAATGGCTACCGACCCTGGATGACTCGCCACCATCTGCTCTGCAACGTCGGGCGCCATGTCAGCCTTATTGAATACGAGCAGCTCGGGCACGTCGCCAGCGCCAATGTCGGTCAGCACTTCGCGCACGGCCAAGATCTGCCCTGCAGGGTCGACTGCCGTCGAGTCGACAACGTGGATGAGTAAGTCGCCAAGCACCGCAACTTCGAGCGTGCTCTTAAATGATTCGACCAAACCGTGCGGAAGACGACGTACGAAACCGACAGTGTCGCTCACCAAAACTGGCTCACCACCAGGCAACGCAAGTCGACGTGTTGTTGGATCGAGTGTTGCAAACAATCGGTTCTCGACCAACACGCCCGCGTCGGTGAGGTGGTTGAGCAACGTTGACTTGCCTGCGTTGGTATAGCCAACAATCGCCACTGCACCAAGTCCACTTCGCGAACGACCCTTTGCCTGCTCGCGGCGATTATTTGCAAGCTCAACCAAGTCGCGAGAAAGTTTTGCGATCTTGTCTTGAATACGCCGACGATCGACTTCGAGTTTTGTTTCACCAGGACCGCGGCTACCAATGCCAGCACCCTGTTGCGACATGGCTTCAGAGATACCACGACGCAATCGTGGAAGCTTGTAGCGCAATAAAGCCAACTCAACTTGGGCTTTGCCCTCGAGCGTGTGTGCATTTTGCGCGAAGATGTCAAGAATTACTGCGGTGCGATCGATAGCTGTGCGACCCAACAATTTTTCGAGGTTGTACTGCTGGCCAGGCGTAAGTTCGTTGTCGAATACCACGGTGTCGGAGTCGACAGCCAAACACAGCTCTTTCAGTTCTTGTGCTTTTCCCTTGCCAATGAAAAATGTGGAGTCAGGTGAATCACGACGCTGCGTCATGCGTGCAACTTCAACCGCACCAGCAGTGTCGATGAGTTGAGCCAACTCGTCGAGGCTTTCTTCGGTCTCGCTTTCATCATGACCATCAAAAATCACGCCAACCAAGACAATGCGTTCGCGAATCGTGCGATCGATCAGCGTGCGCCCAAGCGCCTGCTGGTACGGGTTACTCACAATGAGATCTCAACAACATGTTTCGACATGAATTGCGCAGGACCAATGAGGGTCACACTGCCCGATCTTGGTTCGTTGACACGCACTTTCACATCGCCACCGTCCATGTGCACAATCACTTCACTAGCACTGGCAGGCACGAGACCCCACTGCACAGCGGCCCAAGCGCTTGCACACGCACCGGTGCCACATGCTTGGGTAATGCCAGCCCCACGCTCGTGCACGCGCATCGTGATGGCGTTTACTTCTGGGCCAGGCTCGATGATTTCTAAATTGATTTGAGGAACTTTCTCACCCAATTCTTTGAGTGGAACAACCGCAACATCTTCCACACCAACAACTGAGTGCGGATTGCCAACCGAGATATGCATGACTGGTCGCATTGGATCGCATTCAAGACTCGCCCAACCCGTTGGCTCAACAAGCGTGCCGATTGGGCCCATGTCTACGCTCGCGTCGACCGTAAGAGCGTCATTTGCTCGTGGAGTCACAACAACACGTCGCTCGCCTGCATCAGTTGTGACTGCGTACTCAACTTCGCTGGTCAATCCGTCTGCCATATGTGCAGCCTGCGCCAAGCAACGAATGCCATTGCCACTCATTTCGGCGAGCGAACCATCAGAATTAAACAAGCGCATCGTGAGCGTGTTTGCACTGACACGACCAAGCAGCAATAAACCGTCAGCGCCAACACCAGTCTTTCGGTTGCACCAATTACGTGCCATGTTTGGCCAATCAATTTCAGCAACCTGAGCGTTACTGAGCGCGCTCGCTTCACGTCGATCAAGCACTAAAAAGTCATTGCCCAAACCGTTGTGCTTCGTTACGGAAACATTGATTGATGAATTTTGACTCGACATGCTCACTACGTTCTAGCGCAAGTGCTCGGCCAAGATTGGAGCAATTTCGGCAACAGGATCTTTTTCAATGTGGACCCAACGGATGCGGGGGTCACGGCGAAACCAACGTTCTTGGCGCACCGCAAATTGGCGCGTATGCGTGACAATGTCGCCAACAGCTTGATCCAGCGTGCATTTACCGTCGAGATGTCGGTTCAGTTCTGCATAACCAAGTGCTTGACGTGCAGTCTGTGACATTGCGCCGTCTTTACGCAATTGTGCAACTTCTTCCAAGAAACCTCGTTGCAACATTGCCTTGACTCTTGACTCGACTCGCTTGACGAGCACATCTCGCGGCCACAGCAAACCAATTTGCACCACACCGTTGTCGGGGTATGCGCCAGTGCCTGGAGCATTGTCACTAAATGGTTTGCCACTGCCGATACACACTTCGAGCGCACGCTCAATGCGTCTGCGATTACTGCGCTCAATATTTTTTGCAGCAACCGGATCCAATGCTTTGAGGTGCCGATACAGCGCAGCGACATCGGGCTCGCGTTGGAGCTCTGCGCGCACTGCCGGCCACTCACCAGGGAAACTCAGCTCGTCAATCAATGATGTGAGATACAAGCCTGTGCCAGCGACCACCAAGGCGTTGGCTCCCGATTCATGAATCTTTGCAACTGCCGCTCGAGCATCCTTTTGGTAATCAGAAACTGTGAAGCGCGCACTCGGCGCAACTAAGTCGATGCAGTGGTGTTGAACTAGTTGTTGATCTTCGGTAGTTGGTTTTGCTGTGCCGATGTCCATGCGCTTGTAGACCTGCATTGCATCGCACACCACAATCTGTGTGTTTCCATTCACCTGGGCTGCAGCCATTGCTGCATCTGATTTTCCACTGGCCGTAGGGCCAAGTATGACTATGGGCTTCACAGAGCCTGCACCGATAGTCGCACCTTGTGCGTTGGCTCAGCGCCAACCTCAATCAATTGACCAGACAAGTGAAAGCGTGCTGCAGACGTGATCTCGACAGTGGCGTATGTGCCTGCACGAAGTGCCTGTGTTGATTTGAAGTGCACCAACTTGTTTTGGCGAGTGCGCCCCGTAAACGCGTCGGCGTCGCGCTTATTGCGACCCTCAACGATCACTTCTTCTACGCGTCCGATTCGTGCCTCGTGCTTAATGATGGCCGAATGATCGAGCACTACCTTCATGCGGTCGTACCTGCTCGACATCACTTCTGGCGCAATGAAGTGTTCTTCCATCTTTGCTGCTTCGGTGCCTTCACGCGGCGAGAAGATAAATAGATACGCAGAATCAAATTGGGCTTCTGCCGCAACTTCGAGCGACTGCACAAAATCTTCTTCTGTCTCGCCAGGAAATCCAACGATGATGTCGGTGGTAACGGCTGCGTCTTCTATCAACGAACGCGCTTGTGCGATCTTCTCGAGATACTTCTGTGCGGTATAGCCACGATGCATGAGCGTCAAAACGCGATCTGATCCCGACTGCAACGGATAATGCAGGTGCTCGCAAACTGCTGGAGTCTCGGCCATTGCCATGAGTGTCTCAAGATTCATGTCTTTGGGGTGTGGGCTTACGTAACGAACGCGACGAATGCCATCCACGGCGCCAACTGCACGCAATAACTCGGCGAATTGTGGACGCAACTTAACATCGTTGTTGCCCTCGCGCCGCGCTGCCAGAGAGAGATCGCGACCAAAACTGTTGACGTTTTGTCCGAGCAGCGAAATTTCAGTAACACCGTCACGTGCAAGAGCAGCGACCTCGTCGACGATGTCGCTAAATGGACGACTGATCTCCTTGCCTCGCACGCTTGGCACGATGCAATAAGTACAGGTGTTGTCGCAACCGATCTGAATGGTTACCCAGGCGTTGTACGAACGCTCCCGGCGCACCGGCAACGCGCTTGGAAACAGCGCATGGTCATCAATTACTGCTTCGTCAAAGATCTCGGTGATACCACCGCTCATAGATGCATGCTCGAGCAGATCAACCGCGCGGTGAACGTTGTGGGTGCCCATGACCACATCGACGTACGGCGCGCGCTTGCGCACCTGATCTTTGTCTTTTTGAGCCAGGCAACCTGCAACCATGATCTGGCGCTCTCGGCCTAACTCAATTCCCTTTTCTTTCCAAGGCTTGAGCCACCCAAGACTGCCGTACAACTTTTCATCGGCGTTCTCACGAATACAACAAGTGTTGAGCACTACTAAATCAGCGTCGTCTTCGCTTTCGGCGCGTTCCATGCCGTCTTGCTCGAGCAACCCAGAGATGCGCTCGGAGTCATGAGCATTCATCTGGCACCCAAAGGTGCGCACAACATATTTACGAGTCACAGGCAGTCAAGTTTACCGCCACACATTTTGTGAATACGGCGAAATGGCAGCCCTGTCGGCGAATGTGTAGGGACACTCGCCGACAGGAAACCTTGTTATTGACTAGTCGAGATCGATTGGCTCGTCATCTTTTTCAGTGAAAGCTGGTGCGTCGGCGTCTGCACCAACACCTGCCTGCTGACGCACACGTTCGGCCATCTGAACCATGATTTCTGGATTTTCGAGCAAGAAATTCTTGGCGTTTTCGCGACCTTGACCCATTTGCTCTCCGTCGTAGGTAAACCACGCACCAGACTTCTTGGCGATGCCCATTTCGACTGCCATGTCGAGCACGGCACCTTCACGACTGATGCCCTTGCCGTACATGATGTCGAATTCGGCTTGACGGAATGGTGGAGCAACCTTGTTCTTCACCACCTTGACGCGTGTGCGTGATCCAACGATCTCGACGCCGTCCTTGATTGATTCGATACGACGAATGTCGAGACGAACCGACGAATAGAACTTGAGTGCACG